>DASZOE010000494.1:0-10186 GCA_035550945.1 Acidimicrobiales bacterium | reverse complement strand
ACGCGAGCAGGGCGGTCAGACCCCGCAGGTCCAACGCCGACGACAGCGAGGACGCGGCGATCATCACCGCGGCCACGCTGACCAGCTGCATCGAGGCGTGCACCACACCCAGCAGCAGCCGGCTCAGGCCCCGGGCCTCGTGGGCGAACCGGACCATCGTCCCCAGCGTGAACAGCATGAGCAGGATCAGGAGGAAGGCGGTCGGCGTCTCCCACAACCCGACCCACAGGCCCCGCAGGGTGACGTTCTCGTAGCGCTCCTTGAGGTGGAGGCCGAGCATGAAGGCCAGCAGGACCTGGACCGCGCCGAGGACGCCGGCGAGGGGGAGGTTGTACGGGGGGAGCAGCCAGACCCGCTTCCGCAGCTTCCTGGACACCTTGGGGGACGGGTACGTCGCCGCCCGCCGGTAGCGGCTCGTCCCGATGTCGCCCAGGAGGTCCGCCTCGGCGGCAAGGTGATGCGTCGGGTGCAGGAAGGCGCCCCCTCCACCCGAGCTGATGTGGTGACGGGGGCCGTCCTCCTCCTCGTGGCGGCAGTAGTAGTGGCGGCCGCTCTTGAGGTGGAGCATGACGCGGGCGCCCGTCGGCCGGATGACCTCCCGTTCGATGTACTCGAGGTTGCGGTCCGAGTAGATCTCGTCGGTGCTGCGGCCGCTCTCCACCTCCTTGGCCATGCACACGACGATCCGATCGCCTTCCTCGACCTGCTCGTCGGCGACCTCCTGGAAGTACGTCAGCTGGGCCTCGTCGAGGTAGGCGCCGAACTGGATGTCGACGGCCCAGAGCCACCAGCGGTGGGGGAGCTTGACCGCGAAGTAGCTGCGCGTCTGGCGCGTCTTCCACCCCCCGATCCAGCGGCCCCGGCAGAAGATGCTCGTGAAGTTGACCAGCCCGTCGTACCAGTCGTGGCTCCCGGGGATGGCCACCAGCTCGGGACCGTCGGGGTGGGCGCAGGGGAGGGCCGACCGGTAGGGCCCGAGCATGCGGTTCTCGTACTCGACCCGCTTGGGAACGGGATACACCTGGTCCCCGCCCATGACCAGGATGCGCCCCCGCTCGGTGGGTCGGGCTTCGCCCCGCCATTCCAGGTCGAGCTTCTCGGTGGCGAGGACCCGGGCGACCGTGTACGTGGAGTTCCACCCGTCGCCCAGGTCGGCGACGTAGTCCAGCCACAGCTCGGACGGCTTCGAGTGGTCGAGGATGGCCGCCGGCGCCAGCGCCTGCAGCTCGCGGTTGTCGGCATAGGAGCTGAAGATGCCCGAGAGGACGACGCGCGCCGCGGTGTCGATCAGCTGGTGAGGGTCGAGCCACCGCACCATTGCCCTTCGCCGGAAGCCCAGGTCGTCCTCGGACTCCGACGCCGGTCGGGGCGGGCACTCGGGGACCTCTCGCGCCAGCTCCCCGGGCGTCTCGGGCGGCTCCAGCTTGTCCGGCACGGGGCCATTCTTCCTCCTCCGGCCCCGGAGCTGGGCCATGCCGGAGGCACGGATATGAGACGTTGCCGTCTCGTAGCGAGACGTGGTAGCCCTATAGCGATACGCCAACGTCTCGAAAGGCGCCAATGGCCGACGCTCCGACCCCCGCCGCCCCGCGCTACCGGCTGCTCCACGAGGACCCGGTCATACACGCCCGCCGGTGGTTCCTGCTCGGCATCATGTGCCTGTCGCTGGTCATGGTGGTCATGTCGGTGTCCGGCCTCAACGTGGCTCTGCCCAGCATCCAGCGGGACCTCGGCGCCTCCGCCAGCGCACTGCAGTGGATCGTCGACTCCTACGCCCTCGTCTTCGCCGCCCTGCTGTTGCCGGCCGGGGCGCTGGGCGACCGCTTCGGGCGCAAGCGGGCGCTCCTCGTCGGCCTTGTCGTCTTCGCCTCCGGCTCGGTGGTCGGGGGCCTGGCCACCGGCGCCACCCAGGTGGTCGTCGGTCGGGTGATCACCGGCGTGGGGGCCGCCTTCGTCATGCCCGCCACCCTCTCGCTGCTCACCACCATCTTCCCGCCCGAGGAGCGGCGCAAGGCCATCGCCACGTGGGCCGGCTTCGCCGGAGCGGGGGGAGCCCTCGGCCCCATCGTGTCCGGCGCCCTGCTGGAGGGCTTCTGGTGGGGGTCGGCGTTGCTCGTCAACGTGCCCATCGTGGCCGCCGTGCTGGTGGCGGTCTGGGTGTTCTCGCCGACGTCGCGCGACCCGGACGCCACGCCGCTCGACCCCGGCGGGGCGCTCCTGTCGCTCCTCGGGCTGGGGGCGCTCATCTTCGCCATCATCGAGGGACCGGAGAAGGGCTGGACCAGCGGCGTCATCGTCACCGCCTTCCTCCTTGCCGCCGTGCTCCTGGCCGCCTTCCTGGTGTGGGAACGGCGGAGCCGCCACCCCATGCTGCCCTTGGACCTCTTCGGCGACCGGCGCCTGAGCGTGGGGGCGGGCGTCATCACCGTCGCCTTCCTGGTGATGTTCGGGCTCTTCTTCCTGTTCACGCTCTACCTGCAGTTCGTCCGGGGGTACTCCCCGCTCAGCGCCGGCCTGTCCACGCTGCCTCTGGCCGTGACGCTGATCGCCGTGGCGCCTCGGAGCGCGGCGCTCGCCGAGCGGTTCGGCACCGGGCCGGTCATGACGACCGGCTTCGTCCTGGTGGCGGCCGGGTTCGGCGTCCTGGCCCTGATCGCGCCGACCACCCCGTACCTGGTGCTCGTCGTCGCCCTGGTGCTTCTCGGCGCGGGCATGAGCCTCACCGCCGCCCCCGCTACCGGCAGCATCATGAGCGCCGTCCCCCACGCCAAGGCGGGGGTGGGCTCGGCGATCAACGACACGACCCGCGAGGTGGGCGGTGCCATCGGGATCGCGGTGCTGGGCAGCATCAGCAACGCGACGTACAAGTCGGCCATCGACCTCGGCGGGCTGTCGCTGCCGCCGCCCGTGGCCCGTGCCGCCAGCGAGTCGGTGGGCGCGGCGACCGCCCTCGCCGAGCGGCTGCCCGGCGGCCCCGAGCTCGCGGCCCGGGCCGGGAGCGCCTTCACCGATTCCTTCAATGTCGCCAGCGCGGTCTCGATGGTCCTGGCCCTCGGCGCGGCCGCGGTGGTGGCGCGCGTCTTCGGACGCCGGGCCGAGCAGGAGGCGGTGGAGGACGCCGCGCCGGACAGGATCGCGGTGGGGATGGCGGGCTGACGATGGCCGAGCTGGCCTCGTCCCGGCCGGGGGACATCCCGTGGGTCGATCCCCGCGTCGAGAGGTCGCGCACGGTCATCCTCTCGGCTGCCCTCGCCCTGCTGGGCGAGATGGGGTACGGCGGCCTGACCATCGAAGCGGTGGCGGCCCGGGCCGGCGTCGGCAAGAGCACGGTCTACCGGCACTGGTCGGGGAAGCTGGAGCTGGTCGAGGACGCCATCCGCACCCTGAAGGCGGGGGTGACGGTGCCGGCCGCGGGTTCGGTACGGGACCGGCTCGTCGACGTCTTGCGCCAGATCGCCCAGAACATGGCCGCCTCCACCTGGTCGAGCTGCCTCCCGGCGATCATCGACGCCGCCGAACGGGACCCCGAGGTCCTCGACATCCAGCGCCGCCTGTCGCGGGAGCGCCGCCAGCTCATCGTCGACCTCCTGGCCGAGGGTCGGGCCACGGGCGAGGTCCCCGACGTCGACCTCACCCTCCTGGCCGAGTGCCTCGTCGGGCCCATCGTGGTGCGGCGCCTCCTGCTGCACGAGCCGTTCGCCCCCGACGCCGTGCCCCGGCTGGTCGACCAGTTGCTGCCCCCGGGCGAGGAGCCCCCCGGCCGGCGCGGGCCGTGACCCTTCTCGCCGACCTCGTCGCCACGTCGGAGCGGGTGGCCGCGACCCGCTCGCGATCGGCCAAGGTGGCGGCTCTGGCCGACCTGTTGCGACGCGTGGAGCCCCACGAGGTGGCGCCCACCGTGGCGCTGCTGAGCGGCGAGGCGCGCCAGGGCCGGATCGGGATCGGGTGGGCGACGCTCGCCGCCCTCGACACCATCCCGGCCGCCGTGCCCTCTCTCACCCTCGCCGACTTCGACCGGGTCGCCGACCGGCTGGCCGCCACCAGCGGTCCGGGTTCGGTGGCGACGCGGACCGCGGCCCTCGCCGGCCTCTTCGGGCGGGCGACCGAGGGCGAGGAAGCGTTCCTCCGCCGGCTCTTCACCGGCGACCTCCGCCAGGGCGCGCTCGAGGCTGTCATGCTCGACGCCGTGGCCCGGGCCGCGGCCCTCCCCGCGAGCGAGGTCCGGCGGGCCGCCATGCTCGCCGGCGACCTGTGCGCCGTCGCCACCCTGGCCCTGACGCCAGCGGCGGACGGAGGTGGGGCGGCGGCCCTCGGCGCCATCCGGCTCCAACCGCTGCGTCCCGTCCTGCCGATGCTGGCGGCCAGCGCCCCCGATGTGGGCGCCGCCCTGGACGCCACCGGGCTGGCCTCGGTGGAGTGGAAGCTCGACGGCGCCCGCATCCAGGTCCACCGGGACGGCGACGACGTCCGCATCTTCACCCGGAACCTCAACGACGTGACCAGTCGCCTCCCGGACATCGCCGCCGTCGCCCGCGACGTGCCGGCGCGGTCGTTCGTGCTCGACGGCGAGGCGCTGGGGCTGGACGAGGACGCGGCCCGCCCCGAGCGCTTCCAGGACACCATGAGCCGCTTCGGCAGCCACGCCCCCTCGACCCTGGCCGCCCGCTTCTTCGACTGCCTCCACGTCGACGGCGATGACCTCCTCGACCGCCCGCTGGTGGAGCGGGTGGCCGTGCTCGACCGGCTGGCGGGGCCGTGGCGCGTGCCTGCGATCGTCACCGACGACCCGAGGGCGGCGTCGGAGCTCTTCGCCGGCGTGGTGGCCGCGGGGCACGAGGGGGTCATGGTCAAGTCGGCCGACTCGCCCTACGAGGCGGGCCGGCGGGGCGGGGCGTGGCGGAAGGTGAAGCCGGTCGCCACGTTCGACCTTGTCGTGCTGGCCTCCGAATGGGGTCACGGGCGCCGCCAGGGCTGGCTCTCGAACCTCCATCTGGGGGCGCGCGGTCCCGACGGTGGGTACGTGATGGTCGGGAAGACGTTCAAGGGTCTCACCGACGAGCTCCTGGAGTGGCAGACGGCCGAGCTCCTGGCCCGCGAGGTGCGCCGATCGGGCGTCGTGGTGCACGTGCGGCCGGAGCTCGTGGTCGAGGTCGCCCTCGACGGCGTGCAGTCGTCGACCCGCTATCCCGGCGGCCTGGCCCTGCGCTTCGCCCGGGTCCGCCGGTACCGCCCGGACAAGATGGCCGCCGAGGCCGACACCCTCGAGTCGCTGCGCGCCCTCTTGTGACGCGATGAGTTCTCGGGGCGGCCGCAGTCTCCTTCCACAGGAACCGATCGAACACGAAAGGACGGCCCGTCATGCCGAGGATCACCCCCTGCCTGTGGTTTGACACCGAGGCCGAGGAGGCCGCTGCGTTCTACACCTCCGTGTTCCCGAACTCCCGGGTCGTCGACGTGACGCACTTCGGTGAGGCCGGGCCGCGGCCGGCGGGCACGGTGCTGACCGTCACCTTCGAGCTGGACGGCCAGGAGTTCGTGGCCCTGAACGGTGGTCCGGAGTTCACCTTCAACGAGGCCGTCTCCTTTCAGATCGCCTGCGAGAGCCAGGACGACGTCGACTACTACTGGGGGAAGCTCACCCAGGCGGGCGAGGAGGGCCAGTGCGGCTGGCTCAAGGACCGCTACGGCATGTCCTGGCAGGTCGTCCCGACCCGGCTGATGGAGCTGCTCGAGGACCCGGACCCCGAGAGGTCCCAGCGGGCCATGCGGGCGATGCTGGAGATGAAGAAGATCGACATCGCGGCCGTCGAGCAGGCCGCGCTGTCGGGAGCCGCGGGCTGAGCGGTGCGCCCGCCGCGGAACGGGGCGGTGGGGGGTCACACTCGTCGCCCGAGCCGCCGCCGAGCGGCGCAGGTCAGCGGGCCAGAGGGCGGTACTTGATGCGGTGGGGCTGGTCGGCGGCGGCCCCGAGCTCCTTGCGGCGCCAGGCCGCGTAGTCGGCGAAGTTCCCCTCGAACCACCGCACCTGGCTGTCGCCCTCGAAGGCGAGCACGTGGGTGCAGATGCGGTCGAGGAACCAGCGGTCGTGGCTGATGATCACCGCACAGCCTGGGAAGGCCTCCAGACCGTCCTCGAGGGCCCGCAGGGTGTCGACGTCGAGGTCGTTGGTGGGCTCGTCGAGGAGCAGGACGTTGCCGCCCCGCCGCAGCATCTTCGCCAGGTGCACCCGGTTGCGCTCGCCGCCCGACGCCCTGCCCACCGGCTTCTGCTGATCGGAGCCGGTGAAGTTGAACGACGCCACGTAAGCCCGGCCGTTGACCTCGCGGTTTCCGATGCGGAAGAACTCCTGGCCGCCGGTGACCTCCTCGTAGATGGTGCGACCGGGGTCGAGGTCGTCGCGGCTCTGGTCGACGGAGGCCAGGTCGACGGTGGGCCCGATCCGCACCGAGCCGCGGTCGGGCGTCTCCTGCCCGGTCAGGATGCGGAACAGGGTGGTCTTGCCCGCCCCGTTCGGGCCGACGACGCCTACGATGCCGGCCGGGGGGAGGGAGAAGGAGAGGTCCTCGAAGAGCAGGCGGTCGCCGTACGCCTTGGTCACGCCCTCGGCCTCGATGACGACGTCGCCGAGGCGCTCGCCGGGCGGGACGGCGATCTCGAGGCGCCGCCCCGCGCCGTCGGCCTCGCGGGCCTCGGCGAGGAGCTTCTCGTAGGCCCCGAGGCGGGCCTTGGACTTGGCCTGGCGGGCGCGGGGGGACATGCGCACCCACTCGAGCTCCCGCTCGAGGGTGCGGGCCCGGGCGCTGTCGGCCTTCTGCTCGAGGCGCAGGCGCTCCTGCTTCTGGGCCAGCCAGCTCGAGTAGTTGCCCTCGAAGGGCGTGCCCCGGCCCCGATCCAGCTCGAGGATCCAGCGGGCGACGTTGTCGAGGAAGTAGCGGTCGTGGGTGACGGCGACGACCGTGCCCGGGTACTCCTGGAGGGTCCGTTCCAGCCAGGACACCGACTCGGCGTCGAGGTGGTTGGTGGGCTCGTCGAGGAGCAGCAGGTCGGGCTTGGACAGCAGGAGCCGGCACAGGGCCACCCGCCGGCGCTCACCGCCGGAGAGGGTGGCCACGTCGGCGTCTGCGGGCGGCAGGCGCAGGGCGTCCATGGCGATCTCGATCTGGCGGTCGAGGTCGTTCGCCCCCTTGGCCGCGATCTCCGCCTCCAGACGGGCCTGCTCCTCGCCGATGCTCTCGTAGTCGGCGTCGGGGTCGGCGTAGCGGGCGAGCACCTCGTCGTACTGGCGCAGGAGCTCGGCCACCGCGCCGACCCCGTCCATGACGTTGCCCTTGACGTCCTTGGCCGCGTCGAGCCTGGGCTCCTGTTCGAGCAGGCCCACGGTGAAGCCGGGCGTCAGGCGGGCTTCGCCCGTGTAGCCGTCGTCGACGCCGGCCATGATCCGCAGCAGCGACGACTTGCCCGACCCGTTGGGGCCGATCACACCGATCTTGGCGCCCGGGTAGAAGGCCAGGGTCATGTCCTTCACCACTTCCTTGTCGGGAGGGTGGAAGCGGCTCACCCTGCGCATGGTGAAGATGAACTGCGCGCCGTTGGCCATGAGTTCGACCCTACCGGTCGCCTCCCGGGCCGACGATCGGCCGCGGTGCTCGGGCGTGTTCGATGACGGCGCAGTAGCAAGTGGGGTCCGGCGGCAGCCGGTCAGCCACCGTCTTCAGGGCGATGAGCTCCCGCCGCAGCTCGGCCATCTCCGCCATCCGTCGGTCGAGATCGGCAACCTGGCGATCGAGAACTCCGAGCACGTACTCACACGGGCGCTCGCCCTGCTCCCGAAAGACCAGGATCTCCGAGATCTCCGAGAGCGAGAGCCCGAGGCGCTGCGCGGCCCGGACGAAGCCGACTCGGTCGACGTCGTCGTCGGTGTACTCCCGATAACCCGAAGGCAGGCGCGGCGGTGGCGGGAGCAAGCCGATGCTCTCGTAGTAGCGGACGGTCTTCGGGTTGACCCCGACCCGTGCGGCAAGCTGACCGATCCGCATCCTCAGGACACGGCCTCGAATCCGAGCTCCCCGAGGCGCACCCGCAGCTGGTCTTCGGTGACGGTGCTCTCGTCGAAGCTGACCTTGACCTCGTTCCGCTCGGCGGAGGGCACGACGAGGGCGACACCGTCCACACGGGACAGCGCGACCCTGATGGTGTTCTCGCAGCTCGCGCAGTGGATCGCAGCGACGCCCAACGTCCTCGTGATCACGGCTGTCGACCCCTCCTCCGTCGTGGTGACCGAGACTAGACCTTCCACTCGGCGAGAAGGTTCGTCGACTCGCTCTGGGCCGGCCGGACCTGTTCTTCGACGAGGTGACGAGCGTGGGGCGGTGGTCCGGGGGGCTCCCGGTCCGGCAGCCGGAGGCCCTACGCTCCGCTGATGGCGCAGAGGCTGATGCCCGCCGCCTTCCTCGGGCACGGCAACCCGATGAACGCGCTGACCCACAACCGGTACACCGAGGCGTGGCAGGGCTTCGGCGCGGGCGTGCCCCGGCCGCGGGCGATCCTCGTGGTCTCGGCCCACTGGTACATCAACGCCACCGCGCTCACGGCCATGGCCCGGCCCAAGACCATCCACGACTTCTACGGCTTCCCGCCGGAGCTCTTCGCCGTCCAGTACCCGGCGCCGGGCGACCCGGAGCTGGCCGAGGAGGTGGCGGAGGTGGTCAAGCCGACCTGGGTCGCCCTCGACCACGACAGCTGGGGGATCGACCACGGCACCTGGTCGGTGTTCGTGCACGCCTTTCCCGAGGCGGACATCCCCGTCGTCCAGCTCTCGATCAACGCCCAGAAGCCCTTCGAGTACCACCTCGACCTCGGCGCCCGGATGGCGCCCCTCCGGGAGCGCGGCGTCCTGATCGTGGGGAGCGGCAACGTCGTCCACAACCTGAGGGGGATCGACTGGGGCCGGCCCGACGCCGGGTTCGACTGGGCCCGGCGCTTCGACGACGACGCCCGGGCGGTCATGGGCTCGAGCCCCGCCGAGCTCGAGCGTCTCCGGGAGCACCGGGACTTCGGCAGCGCGGTGCCCACGCCGGACCACTTCCTGCCCCTGCTGTACCTGGCCGGGTTGGCCACGGCCGCCGACCGGCCCGCCGACGTCCTCGTCGACGGGTACGCGATGGGATCCCTGTCGATGACGTCGTACACCCTCGACGCCGACTGCGGCCCCGCGGGCGAGGAGACCGCGGGGTCACCGCCCCTCCCCGAGCTCCCCGCCGACGAGACGAACGTCTGAGCGCGGCCGGCGGGCGGGCTCTACGGCCGGATCGCGACCCGGCTGTTACCGGATCGAGATGGAGCCGTTGCATCGGAGGCCGATCCTGGAGTCGTTCGAGAAGCGATCCTCCAGGAGGTCTCAATGTTTGCGATCCTTCGGCGGCCGGCGGCGGTGCTCGCCGCACTGGCCACCGTGCTGGCGACCATCGGCACCCTCACCGTCGGCGTGGCCGATGCGGCGGCGACGCCGTACTGCGGCATCCGCTGGGGAAGCCTCCCCAGGGCGGCGGGCACGGCCAGCGAGCACCCCTTGGGGGCCGTGCGGACCGGTCGCCACCAGTGCTTCGACCGCGTGGTGTTCGAGCTGGACGGACCGGCCGACGGCTACCGGGTGGCGTACGTCGCCCGGCTCCGCTCCGACGGTGACGGCCGCGTCCTGCCCACCGCCGGGGGTGCCGTCCTGCGGGTGCACCTCGAGGCGAACGTCTTCGACCAGCTCGGCCACCTGCACTACCCCCGCCTTCCCGGCGAGCACGTCGGGGCGGTCGGTGGCTACCGGACGCTGCGCGACGTCGTCTACGCCGGGTGCTTCGAGGGCACGACGACCTTCGGCGTCGGGGTGCGGGGTCGCCTCCCCTTCCGGGTCTTCCACCTGAGCGGGCCCGGCTCCCACAGCCGGATCGTGCTCGACGTCGCCCACCGGTGGTGAGCCCCACAGGCGGCCGTCGGCCCCCGCTCGAGCGGCGGCGATCGCCGGGGAGGGCGGCAGCGGCCACCGCGGCCATCGCCGGGGGAGCGGCGGCCGCAGCTAGCCCTGGCGATGCGATCCGGCGAGAGACGGCGAGGCCCCGCAGCACCCCGGGGACGGCGAGTGGGCGCGCCGCTCGTCGACCTCGATCAGGCCCACCGCGGCGAGGAGGCGGAGAAG
>DASZOE010000493.1:0-4529 GCA_035550945.1 Acidimicrobiales bacterium | reverse complement strand
ACCTGCGGCCCCGCTTCGCCACCGTCACCGCCCCCTCGCCCGACCCCGCCGCGGGCGCGTGATGAGCACGGACGACCGCTGGTATCAGCGCGCCGTGTTCTACGAGGTCCTCGTCCGGGGCTTCAACGACGCCAACCACGACGGCACCGGCGATCTGGCCGGCATCACCGAGAAGCTCGACTACCTCCAGTGGCTCGGCGTCGACTGCCTCTGGCTCCTGCCCTTCTACCAGTCGCCGCTGCGCGACGGGGGCTACGACATCAGCGACTACTTCTCGATCCTCCCGGAGTACGGCGACCTGGCCGACGCCGTCGAGCTGGTGGAGCAGGCCCACCGGCGGGGCATCCGGATCATCGCCGACCTGGTCATGAACCACACCAGTGACCAGCACCCGTGGTTCCAGGAGTCGCGGCAGAACCGCACGAACCCCAAGGCCGACTGGTACGTGTGGAACGACGACGACCACCGGTGGCCGGACGCCCGGATCATCTTCGTCGACACCGAGCGCTCGAACTGGACCTGGGACGCCCAGCGCCAGCAGTACTACTGGCACCGCTTCTTCAGCCACCAGCCCGACCTCAACTTCGAGAACCCCGAGGTGCAGCACGCCATGCTCGACGTGGTGCGCTTCTGGCTCGACGTGGGCCTGGACGGCTTCCGGCTGGACGCGGTTCCCTACCTCTTCGAGCGGGACGGCACCAACGGCGAGAACCTGCTGGAGACGCACGAGTACCTGAAGCAGGTCCGCAAGGAGGTCGACACCACTCACCCCGGCAAGGTCCTCCTGGCCGAGGCCAACCAGTGGCCGGCCGACGTGGTGGACTACTTCGGCGACGGCGACGAGTGCCACATGTGCTTACATTTCCCGCTGATGCCCCGGATGTTCATGTCCATCCGCCGGGAGCAGCGGCACCCCATCACCGAGATCCTGGCCCAGACGCCCCCGATTCCCGAGACGGCCCAGTGGGGAATATTCCTACGGAACCACGACGAGCTGACGCTCGAGATGGTCACCGACGAAGAGCGGGACTACATGTACCGCGAGTACGCCAAGGACCCCCGGATGAAGCGCAACATCGGGATCGGCAGGCGGTTGGCGGCGCTCGTGGAAAACGACCGGCGGGTGGCTGAGCTTCTACACGGTTTGCTCTTCAGCATGCCCGGGAGCCCCATCCTCTACTACGGGGACGAGATCGGCATGGGCGACAACATCTACCTGGGTGACCGCGACGGCGTGCGCACGCCGATGCAGTGGACGCCCGACCGCAACGCCGGCTTCAGCCGATCCGACTTCGCCCAGCTGTACCTGCCCCCACTAATGGACCCCGTCTACGGCTACCAGGCCGTGAACGTGGAGGCCCAGCTGCGCAACCCCAGCTCCCTCCTCCACTGGATGCAGCGCACGCTGCAGGTACGGCGGAGCCGGGCCGAGATCTTCGGCACCGGCACCTTCGAGGTTCTCCCCGCGGAGAACCCGTCGGTGCTGGCCTTCCTCCGCCAGCTCGACGGCGACATCATCCTGTGCGTCAACAACCTGAGCCGCTTCGCCCAGCCCGTGGAGCTCAACCTGGCCCGCTTCGAAGGGCGCATCCCCGTCGAGATGGCGGGCCGCATCCCCTTCCCGATGATCGGGGCGCTTCCCTACTTCCTCACCATGGGCAGCTACGGCTTCCACTGGTTCGACCTGGTCGAGCAGCCGTCGTGATCGACCCCGAGGTCCTCGTCCCTCCCCTCCTCGAGTTCCTTCCCCGCCAGCGCTGGTACTCCGGCTCCGACGCCCCCGAGGAGGTACGCCTGATCTGGTCCGAGGTCCACGAGGACGAATGGCCCAGCATGGTGCAGCTCATCATCGACGCCGACGGCGCCGTCTACCAGGTGGTGATCGGGCTCCGTCCCCTCGAGCAGCGGCCGGAGTTCCTGGCCGGGCGCGACGACGCCGTGCTCGCCGACTTCGGCACCGAGGCGGGTCCGGCCATCGCCTACGAGGCCACGCTCGACCCCGAGCTGGGCCTGACCATCCTGGACTTCGTCTCGGACGGCAAGGAGGCGGCCGAGCGGGTGCGGCCGGTCGGCGTCGAGCAGTCGAACACCTCCCTCGTCTACGACGACCGGCTCATCCTGAAGCTCTTCCGCCGCCTGCACCGGGGCCCGAACCCCGAGGTGGAGGTCACCGACGCCCTGGGCCGGGTGGGCTTCGCCCACGTGGCCGCCCCCCTGGCCGTGAGCACCTGGGAGGACAACCACCTTGCCGTGCTGCAGCCCTACCTGGTCGGGGGCACCGAAGGGTGGGCCATGGCCCTCACGTCGTTGCGCGACCTCCTGGGCCGGCACGACACCCAGCCCCTCCCCCTGCTCAACATCGACGGTCCGCCGCCCGCACCGGACCCGGGCGAGGCGGGGGGTGACTTCGCGGGGGAGTCCGAGCGCCTGGGCGTGGTCACCGCCGAGCTCCACATGGCCCTGGCCGAGGCCTTCGGCCAGCACGAGCCCGACGTCGACGCGTGGGCCGACGTCATCGAGGCCCAGCTGGCCGACGTGCCGGCTCGCGACCTGAACCGGGCCGCCGCCCTCGCGGTCCTCAGGAACCTCCGCGACCTGCGCGACCCCGGCGCCGCCATCCGGGTGCACGGCGACTACCACCTGGCCCAGGCCATGCGCACGGACACCGGGTGGTTCATCCTCGACTTCGAGGGAGAGCCGGAGCGGCCGCTCGAGGAGCGCCGCCGGCCGTCGTCGCCCTTGCGCGACGTGGCCGGCATGCTCCGTTCCTTCCACTACGCGGCGATGGTCGCCCTCGACGACCGCGACGAGGTCGAGCTCGCCCGGGCGTGGGAGGACCGCAACCGCCAGGCCTTCCTCCACGGCTACCTGGCCGAGGCCAAGAAGGGCAGCGTCCTGCCCGCCGACCAGCGCTCGATCGACGCCATCCTGCGAGCCTTCGAGCTCGAGAAGTCGGTGTACGAGCTGAAGTACGAGCGGGCCCACCGTCCCGACTGGGTGGCCATCCCCCGGGACGCCCTGCGCCGCATCACGGAAGGGATGGCATGACCACCAAGGCCCGGTCGTCGTCGGTCGCGCCCGGCGCCGACGAGGGCGACGTCGCCGCCCTCGTCACGGGGGACCTGTCCGATCCGCACCGCGTGCTGGGGCCCCACACCGCCGGCCGGCGCAGGGTCGTGCGCGGTTGGCGGCCCGACGCCGAGGCCATGACCCTCGTGCTCGAGGACGGCACGCAGCTGCCCATGGACCGTCTCCATCCGGCCGGCGTCTTCTGGGCGGAGGTCCCCGGAGCCGAGGTCCCCCCCTACCGCTACGAGGTGACGTACCCGGGGGGCGTGACCTACACCGTCGACGACCCGTACCGGTTCTGGCCCACGCTCGGCGACGTCGACATCCACCTCTTCGGCGAGGGCCGTCACCTCGCGATCTGGAAGCACCTCGGCGCCCACTTCCGCGAGCACCAGGGCGTGGCCGGGACGGCCTTCGCGGTGTGGGCGCCCAGCGCCCGCAGCGTGCGCGTCGTCGGCGACTTCAACGGGTGGGACGGGCGCATCCACCCCATGCGGTCGCTCGGGTCCTCCGGCGTGTGGGAGCTGTTCGTCCCCGCGGTCGAGCCCGGCACCCGCTACAAGTACGAGATCCTCACCGGCGGCGGAGCCCTCACCCTCAAGGCCGACCCGTACGCCTTCCTCGCCGAGGCGCCGCCGGCCACCGCCAGCGTGGTGACCACGTCCTCCTACGAATGGGGCGACGGCGAGTGGCTGTCCCACCGGGCCACGCTCAACCCCCTCGACCAGCCGGTGTCGGTGTACGAGGTCCACCTCGGCTCGTGGCGACGGGTGCCCGAGGACGGCGACCGGCCTCTCACCTACCGGGAGCTGGCCGAGCAGCTTCCCGACTACGTGGCCGAGATGGGCTTCACCCACGTGGAGATGCTGCCCGTCGCCGCCCACCCGTTCGTGGGCTCCTGGGGGTACCAGGTCACCGGCTATTACGCCCCGTCGGCCCGCTACGGCACTCCCGACGACTTCCGGGCCCTGATCGACGCCTTCCACGCCCGGGGGATCGGGGTGATCGTCGATTGGGTGCCGGCCCACTTCCCCAAGGACGAGTTCGCCCTGGCCCGCTTCGACGGGACCGCGCTCTACGAGCACGTCGACCCCCGCCAGGGGGAGCACCCCGACTGGGGGACGCTGGTCTTCAACTTCGGCCGCAACGAGGTGCGCAACTTCCTCGTGGCCAACGCCCTCTACTGGATCGAGGAGTTCCACATCGACGGCCTGCGGGTCGACGCGGTGGCGTCGATGCTGTACCTCGACTACTCCCGCAAGGAGGGCGAGTGGGTCCCGAACAAGTTCGGGGGCCGGGAGAACCTGGAGGCGGTCGAGTTCCTCAAGGAGTTCAACACCATCCTCTACGGCCAGCACCCGGGCGTCATGACCATCGCCGAGGAGTCCACCAGCTGGCCGGCGGTCTCACGTCCCGTCTACCTGGGCGGGCTGGGCTTCGGGTTCAAGTGGAACATGGGC
>DASZOE010000492.1:0-24390 GCA_035550945.1 Acidimicrobiales bacterium | reverse complement strand
CTCACCCCCGCTGGCGGCGGCGGGTGCCGACGGGCTGGGCGCCCCCATCGGGGCACCCGGACGGCGGCGCCCAGCCGGAGGTCGCGCTCCCCCCTCTTCCCCTCCGCCGCTCACCACGCCGCATTCTCCCGCGCCGCGGCCGCCGATGTCAGGCCGACGGCGGGGAAGAGACCGAGGACGACCAGCGCGCCGGAGTCGGACACCATCGGACTCCTCCCCGGCCCAACATGCGCTTGCCTCAGATCCGGGCCCGTCCGCGGTAGCCCGTGAACGCCCCGACGAGCAGCAGGACCAGAGCGATGATCAGAGCCCACTTCAGTCCTTCGACGAACAGTCCCAACCCACCGAAGAGGAGGGCGAGAACGAGAAGCAGCAGCACGAGACCCATGACTCTCCCTTCTTGCGTCGTTGCTCTCGGCGGAGCAGCGTGGCGTGGCGGCCACCTCCACGGTTCCCGGGCTACCTGACGATTCCTGGCCCTGGCGATTGCAGTTCCGTGACGCGGGCGGACCCGTCGCTACGCTCGGGCCCCGCGGAGCCGGCCGGGTAGGTGCGCAGCACAGACGTCCCCTGGCCCTTCCACTCGGCGAGGATCGGCTCCACGATGCGCCAGCACTCCTCGGCCTCGTCGCCCCGGATGGAGAGCGCCGGGTCCCCCTCGATGGCGTCGAGGATCAACCGGGCGTAGGCCGAGAGCTCCTGAGGAGCGAGCGTCAGCCCGAGCGCGGCCTCCTCCACGCAGAAGGGATCGCCGGCGCCGTTGAGGGCGAGCTCGAGCGTCATCCGGTCGGGGTCCATCCGCAACACGAGCCGGTTGACAGGCGGCTCGCCCACCTGGCCGAAGACGGGATCGGGGACCGCTCGAAACCTGATGGCGATCTCTCGGCGGTCCGCGCCCAGAGCCTTTCCTGTGCGGAGGCGGTACGGCACACCGCGCCAGCGTTCGTTGTCCACGGACAAGGTCACCTCGGCGAATGTCTCCGTCTCGCGTCGGGGATCGACCCCGGGCTCCTCGGTGTAATGCGGAACGTCTCGATCGCCAATGCGCCCGGCCCCGTACCGAGCCCTGACCGTGTTGGCCGCCACCTCGCCCGGAGTCAGGCTGCGAACCGCACGGAGGACCTCGACCTTGCGGTCCCGCAGCTCCTTCGCGTCGAGCGCCGCGGGCCGCTCCATGGCCACCAGGCACAGCAGTTGGAGGAGGTGGTTCTGGATCATGTCGCGCAACGCGCCGCTGTGGTCGTAGTAGCCGGCCCGGCCTTCGAGGGCCACCGTCTCGTCCCAGACGATGTCGACGGCAGCGACGTGCTGACGGTTCCAGACCGGCTCGAAGAGCCGGTTCGCGAAGCGAACACCGAGAATGTTCTGGACCGTCTGCTTGCCGAGGAAGTGATCCATGCGGAACACCGCCTCCTCTGGGAAGTGGCCGGCGAGGAGACGGTTGAGGGCGCGCGCCGACGCGAGGTCGATGCCGAAGGGCTTCTCGACCACTACCCGGCTCCGACCGGACAGCCCGACGGCAGCCAGGCCCTCGATCGCCGGTGCGAACAGCGCCGGAGGGAGGGCGAGGTAGACGAGCGATGCGCCCGCGTCGGCGCCCACCGCGGCCGACAGGGTGCTGGGGTCGGCGACGTCGCCGGCCACGTAGGAGAGTCGTTCCACCAAGCCCTCCCGGAGCGAACGCGGGCATTCGGCGGCGTGGCGATCGAGGCGGTCTGCGGCGTGCTGCCGGTAGCGAGCCGCGTCCCAGGGCTCTCGAGCGACCCCGACGAGGGCGAGATCCGACGGCAGGGCCCCGGCCGCGGCCAGCTCGGCAAGAGCAGGGAGCAGGTACCGCCCGGTGAGGTCGCCGGTGGCTCCCAGCACGACGAGGCGCCGAGCGGTCACCTGCGCTCCCGGTGGGCCCGCGCCAGGTTCATGCCGCTGGAGACCACGCCCACATGGCTGAAACCCTGCGGGTGGTTGCCCAGGAAGGCCCCCGTCGACGGGTCGATCTCCTCAGGGAGCAGCCCGAGGCCGCCGGCGCGGCCGCACAGGGATTCGTACAGCGCCATCGCCTCGTCGAGGCGGCCCTGGGCAACCAGGTTGTCCACCCACCAGAAGCTGCACAGCAGGAACGCCCCCTCGTGGCCGGGGAGGCCATCGGCGGACTCGTCGGGCCGGTACCGGTACAAGAGCCCGTCGCCGGCCCCGAGACGCTGGGCGACGGCGTCCACAGTGGCGATCATCCTCGGGTGGCAGGCGTCGACCACACGCCGCAACGGCAGTGCGAGCAGGCTGGCGTCGAGCCCGCCGGGGCCGAGGTGCTCGGTCAGGCACCGCCCGTCGGGGTCCCAGGCCAGGTCGAGGATTGCGGTGCGGATCCTTTCCGCCTGCGTCCGCCAGGCGGTGACGTCACCCGGCAGCCGGAGCCGCTCCGCCAGGCGGGCTCCCCGGTCGAGGGCCACCTGGCACATCGCCGCCGAGTAGGTGAACGGGCGGGTGGCGCTGCGCACCTCCCAGATGCCGTGGTCGGGCCGGTCCCACACCACGCCGGCCTCCTCGACGAGCGCCCGGAGGCCGTCCCACAGAGGCGGATCGAGGACGCCACCGGCGGCCACCCACTGGTAGGCACAGTCGAGGATCTCGCCGTAGGCGTCGTGCTGGCGCTGGTCGGCGGCGGCATTCCCCCAGCGGACCGGCGCGGACCGCCGGTAGCCCTCCAGCTCGGGGTCCTCGCGCTCGGCGGGCGGCTGCCGCCCCCCGAGGGTGTAGAGGACCCGAGGGTGGCCGTCGCGCTCGATGGCGTCGAGGACCCAGCCGAGGAAGCCCCGGGCTTCCGCTTCCAGGCCCACCCGGCGGAAGGCGTAGACGGAGAAGGCCGCGTCGCGGGCCCACGCGTAGCGGTAGTCCCAGTTGCGGACACCGCCGACGGCCTCGGGCAGCGACGAGGTGGGGGCGGCCACGAGCGCTCCGGTCTCGATGAAGTCCAGCATCTTGAGGGTGACGACGGAGCGGCGAACGACCGCCTGCTGCGGTCCTTCGTAGGCGAGGTTGCGCATCCAGCGCCGCCACCCGTCCAGGGTGGCCTGCAGGAGCGCCGGGGGGTGGAGGTCGCGGCCATGGCCCCCGCCTCCCCAGCGCAGGACGAAATGGGCCTGCTGACCGGCGGCGAGCTCCAGCGTGGTGCGCAGGCCGTCGAGGGGGACGGTGGCCAGCAGGCGGACGTCGAGGTCGGGGTGCCGGGCGGCCCGGATGCGCAGCCCGCCCCCGCACGTCTCCGCAGTCGCGCCGCCGCGAGGCTCGATGCTGACCTCGAGGGACAGACGGCCGTCGAGAACCACGACCGAGCGCAGGAGCTCGCCTCGACCGGCAGCGGTGTCCTCGGCGAGGTCGGCACCGGAGCGCAGCGTCAGGCAGTCGGTGACACGTACGAGCCCGCTCGGGCCTCGAAGCTCGGTGGTCAAGACGCCGCTGTCCGGTTCGTAACGCTGCCCGGCCTCGACGAGGTCCGCTGGCCCGATCCGGAAGGAGCCACCACGGCCGGCGTCGAGGAGCGAGCAGAAGAAGGGCTCCGAGTCGAAGCGGGGCAGGCACAGCCATACGATGGCACCGTCGCGTGCGACGAGGGCGGCCGTGGCCCCGTCACCGATCAGGCCGAGGTCCTCCAACGGGGGATAGCCGTCCTGGTAGACGAGCGGGCCGAACGTGGGCTGCGAGGCGGGAGAAGCGGTCAGGTCAGTCACCTTCGGGCCGGCCACGGTCGTTGCATCCCGTCCTTCCTTGCCGACCCGATGATCCCCTCCCGGTGAGACGAACGGGCTCGGGCTTGGTTGCGGTTGGATGACGGAAATACGGGCCGGCCCCTGCAGTCGCCTCTGCCCGGAGGGTACCGCCGGGTCCGTCCTCTCGTGCGTCGATCGCTTGCGAGTTGACACGCTTCCGCAACGCCTTCGCCATCAAGGCCGGGGACCATCGGGTCGGTGGGCCCAACCGCCCACCGCTCACCGGACGACCGTGCGGTACCCCGGGTTCTTCTACGTAGGGGGCGACGATGGACGAAAGCGTCCGCATCGGGAGGATCGCTGGTATCCGGGTGGGAGCCAACTGGAGCCTGCTCGTGGTCTTCTGGCTGATCGCCTGGGGCCTGGCCACAGGACGTTTTCCCGACGAGCACCCCGATCAGACCGGCGGCGCGTACTGGACGGCTGGCGTCGTGACCGCACTCTGCTTCTACGGAGCCCTCCTGGCCCACGAGCTGGGTCACGCCGTCATGGCCCGGCGTCAAGGCATCCCCGTCGAGGGAATCACGCTGTGGCTGTTCGGCGGGGTGACCCGCATGAAGGGGGAGGCGGCTTCTCCCGGCGGCGCCCTGCGGGTGGCCGTCGTCGGGCCGGTGGTCAGCCTGGCCGCGGCAGCGGTGTTCGGGCTGCTGGCTGTGCTCCTCGACAGCCTGGCCGCGCCTCCGCTCGTCGAGGGGATGGCGGCATGGCTCGCTCGTATCAACGTCATCCTCGCCGCCTTCAACCTCATCCCGGCTGCACCTCTCGATGGCGGCAGAGTGCTGCAAGCCGTTCTGTGGCGCCGTGGCGGGGACCGCCTCGCCGCCTCTGCCACCGCGGCACGGGCCGGGAGCGGCTTTGCCTACCTGCTCATCGGCCTCGGCCTGCTCGAGTTCTCCGCCGGCGTCGGCGTCGGCGGGCTCTGGTTCGTCTTCTTGGGATGGTTCCTGCTGATGGCGGCAAGGGCCGAGCAGATCAGCGCCGAGGCGCGCCTCTACCTCGACGGCGTCCCGGTGGCCGACGTGATGACGCCCGACCCGGTGGTGGCCCCGGCGTGGATCACCGTCGACGCCTTCCTCGAGGAGTATGCCCTTCGGCATCGCTTCTCGGCCTTCCCGATCGAGACGTTCAACGGGGGGCTCGGGGGGCTGGTCACCCTCAACCGCCTCAAGGACGTCCCCCACGACCGCCGGGCGGCGCTGCGGCTGAGCGACGTCGCCTGCGGGATGGACCAGGTACCGGTGGCTCGCTCAGACGAGATGTTCCTCGACCTCCTGGCGCGCATGTCGGGTTGTGCCGATGGACGGGCACTGGTGGTCGACGACGGTCGGCTCGTCGGGATCGTCTCCCCCACCGATGTTGCCCGGACCCTCGAGCTGAGCACCGTCCGCCGCGGCATTCCGACGAAGCCGGTGCGGCGAACGTGACGCTCGACGCTCGTCCGACTCGTCGATGGCTCTGACCGCGGAGAACGGCTCTGCGGGCGTGCGTCGCCTGTTCGTCGTCCTCGTCCTCTCACTCCTGGTACCTGCGTGCGTTGTCGTCGAACGGAGCACGACGACCTCCACGCCGCCCCCGGGAGACACCACCGGTCCCGACGGTCACGCCCCTCAGGCCGACCCCGCTCCTCTGCACCCGTCCTCGGACCGCCGCCTCGTCGGAAGCCTCGGGTGGGCCCTTCTTTCTCCGGAGGTACCGCGCGCCGTCATCGAGGTCGACCGGCTCGGTGGCGCCCCTCTCGGCCAACAAGCGGTCGAGGGTCTGGCAGACGCGCTGCGGGAGCACGGCGGCAAGCGAGACGTGGAGGTCGTCGAGGCCGATGCGCCGACAACCGACGACGTGTACACGCCCGAGGACCTGCTCGCGACGTCCCGCGAGCACCGTGATCACTCCTCGGATGACGGCACCGTCGCGCTCCACGTGCTCGTGCTTCCCGGTCGCTTCCAAGCGGAGGGGGTCCCCGGGGTCGCCTTTCACGCCACCGCTATGGCGCTGTTCACCGAGGAGATCCGGCGGGTTCTCCCACCGGGAGCGAGCATCGGCGCCTTCGAGGCTGCAGTCGCCACTCACGAGCTCGGCCATGCGTTCGGGCTGGTCAACCGGACGGGTGTGGGCGACTTCCATGAGGACCCGGAACATCCAGGACACACCGCGGACGAGGACTCGGTGATGTACTGGGCGATCGAGAGCTCCGCCCTGGGTCAGCTCTTTCGCACCGCCCCCCCGAGCACCTTCACCGAGGCCGACCGCCAGGAGATGAGCAGCATCCGCGACCAACGCCCGTGAGAGCGGCGACGGACCTTGTTGACGCAGAACCGTAACCGGAAGGCACGCCAAGAGAAACGCGCTGGGGGCAAGGCGAACGAGGGAGACCGGTCGCGCCCATTCGGGCGGCAGTACGTCCGTCCGGACTGCCGCGTGGTGACCGCCTCTCCGTCGACGTCGAGGAGCAGACAGCAATGGACCGAAGGCCGGCCCTGAGTCGCCCCCTCCTGCCCTCGGAGGGGTCTCCTCTCGCGCTCGGGACCGATTCGGTCCCCGCGGCGTCGAGTGCCACCAGCGGGCTGGGAGAGCCGACGCCGGTGTTCGGTGCCGCGTTCCTGCTCGCATGGGTGACCGCCGGCCTCCTCGCCGCCGTCGTCCTGAAGCGCCGGGGCCACGAGTTCCGTTCGGCGGCGGCGTTGGGCTTTGTCTTCGGGCCTCTGTTCATCCCCCTCGCACGGCAGGCGATGCGAAGGCGCCGCGACGACACAACGACAGGCCCCGTCCCCGTCTCCGCCGGGCGCGTCCGGCAGGGGCCGGCGGACGTACTGGTCGGTCTGCTGGCACCCAGCGCCTGCGTGACCTCGGTCATCCCGATCCTGGACACGCTCGGCGACCGCCTTGGTCGCCTCACCCTGGCGCGCGTCCTGGACTTCGAGTCCTTCGGCGAGGAGGAGGAGCGGACCCGCGCCGCGCTCGAGCTCTCCTGCGCGGAGCTCTTCCTCGCCGACTACCGACCTTCGACCGTGCTCGTCCCCGGCCACCCTCGGACGGCGCTCGTCGCTCATGCCGCAGAGGAGGGCTACGACCTCTTGATCATCGTGCGTCGCTCGCGACGCCGGCGCCTGTCCGGGTGGGCGCCGGTTCTTCACGCGTCCAGCGGTCCTGTTCCCACGCTCGTCGTCGCCGACGCGCCTCGGCGCGAGCGATAAGGGCTCCCCAATTCATGGTCTTCCTGCTCGCGTTGCACGCGGTTGTCGCCGTCGTAGCCGCAGCCGCGGGCCGGCGCCTCGGTCGGCACGCGTTCTGGCTCTGTGCCGTCGCCCCTGGCGCGACGCTCGCCTGGATCGCCGCCCGTGCCGCCAGAGTGCTCGACGACCGCCCGTTGGTGGAAGGCATCCGGTGGGTGCCCGACATGGGCCTGGGACTGGATCTCCGCATGGACGGATTCTCTCTCCTGATGGCGGGACTCGTCTCGGGGGTCGGAGTTCTGATCCTGCTCTACAGCCGCTCCTACTTCACCGACGAGGCCGCTGTGGGGCGCTTCGCCGGGACCCTCACCGCCTTCGCGGGCGCCATGCTCGGCCTCGTCCTCGCCGACAACCTCCTCGTTCTGTACGTCTTCTGGGAGCTCACCTCGATCACGTCGTACCTCCTCATCGGCTTCGAGGACAAGAAGGGCTCGGCCCGGGCCGCCGCCCTCCAGGCGCTTCTGGTCACCGGAGCCGGCGGGCTGGCAATGCTCGGCGGCTTCGTCCTCGTGGGCCAGGCCGCAGGTACCTACTCGCTGTCCGCCGTCGTGGCCGATCCCCCGTCGGGCCCCACGGTGAGCGTCGGCCTCGCGCTCGTCCTTCTCGGCGCCTTGACGAAGTCGGCGCAGGTTCCGTTCCATTCCTGGCTCCCGGGGGCGATGGCGGCGCCCACCCCGGTCAGCGCCTACCTCCACTCGGCGACGATGGTGAAGGCAGGGGTCTACCTGATCGCCCGCCTGGCCCCCGCCTTCGCCGCCGACGTGGGCTACTGGCGCCCGGTCGTGATCACCGTCGGGCTCACCACCATGCTCCTCGGCGGGTACCGGGCGTTGCGTCAGCACGACCTGAAGCTGCTCCTCGCCCACGGCACGGTGAGCCAACTGGGTCTGATGGTGCTGCTGGTCGGCGCCGGCCGGCCCGGCCTCACCTTCGCCGGAGCCGCCCTGATCCTGTCCCACGGCCTGTTCAAGGCCGCCCTCTTCCTGGTCGTCGGCATCATCGACCACGAGGCGCACACCCGGGACCTGCGCGTCCTCACCGGGCTGGCGCGACGGATGCCGGTGACCTTCGCCGTGGCTGCCCTCGCCGCCGCTTCCATGGCTGGGCTTCCGCCGCTGCTCGGCTTCGTCGCCAAGGAAGCGATCTACGACACCATGCTGCACGCCGGCTCGGGCGTGGGCGACGCCGTCGCCTTGGCCGGCGTCGTCGTGGGCTCGGCGCTGACCCTCGCCTACGGCGCCCGCTTCCTGTGGGGGGGCTTCGCCACCAAGGGCACGGCGACCTGGCGCGACCCGGTCGGCCCTGAGGTTGCCGTCCCCTCCCGGCGGTTCGTCGCCCCAGCGGCGGTGCTCGCCGTCCTCACGGTCGCACTGGGGGCGGTGCCCGCCCCGGCCAGCGCCGTCGTCGAGTCCGCCGCCTCATCGCTGGACCCGGCGATCGGCGGGCTCCACCTGTCGCTGTGGCACGGGTTCACCGCCGCTCTGTCCCTCTCGGTCGTCACTGTCGCCGCCGGCACCGTGCTCTTTCTCGGACGCGCCCGTGTCGAGCGCCTCCAGGCCCGACTTCCGCGGATGCCGAGCGCCGCGAACACCTATCAGGCCTCGCTGACGAGCGTGAACCGGGTTGCCGCCCGTACCACCGGCATCGTGCAGAACGGCTCTCTGCCCACCTACATCGCCGTCATCCTCCTCACCGTCCTCGCTCTCCCCGGGCTCGCCCTCATCCGTGTGCGCGACCTTCCGTCCTCGGGCATGGAGCTCGCCGAGTCCCCCCTCCAAGTCGCGGTCGCCGCCGTCGTGATCGCCGCCGCGGCCGGCGCCGCGTACGCCCGCCGCCGGTTCGCCGCCGTCCTCTTCCTCGGCGGCGTCGGCTACGGCGTCGCCGTCCTCTTCCTCATCCAGGGGGCTCCGGATCTGGCCCTTACGCAGCTGCTCGTCGAAACCCTCGCCCTCGTGATCTTCGTTCTGGTGCTGCGCCACCTTCCCGAGAGGTTCGAGCCGGCGCCGTGGCGGTTCCGGGAGCGAGCCCGGTGGGTCCTGTCCGCGGGGGTGGGGCTCTTCGTGGCCGCCTTCGTCCTGGTGGCCGGCAACTCGCGTACTGCGCCCCCCGTCTCCCAGGAGTACGTCGAGCGCGCCCTTCCCGAAGGGGGAGGACGGAACGTAGTGAACGTCATCCTGACGGACTTCCGGGGTCTCGACACCCTGGGCGAGATCACCGTGCTGACCGTCGCCGCCCTGGGCATCGCCGGACTCGTGCTCGCCGGGCGTCGCCGAGAGGAGGAGGCGTGACGTCGCCGCGCCCCGCGCCCTCCGGCGCCGGGCCGAGGCCGCGTCCGGAGGGACGGCCGGCGCGCCCATCCCGCGGGCATCCGGCGCAGGAGCCGTCGCTGATCCTCGAGACCTGTGTGGCCGGGCTGTTCCACACCGTCCTGCTGTTCTCGCTCTTCCTGCTCTTCGCCGGCCACAACAGGGCTGGCGGCGGCTTCGTCGGGGGCCTCGTCGCCGGAGCCGCCTTCGTCCTCCGTTACGTCCAGGGCGGTGGCGGAGAGGTGAAGGGAGCGACACCGATCTCGCCCATGGCGCTCATGGGCGGGGGGCTGACCCTCGCCGTGGCGACGGGCGCCGCGTCCTGGCTCGTCGGTGGTCAGTTCCTCGAGAGCGGGAAGGTGGAAATGGACGTCCCGCTGTTCGGCACCGTCAAGGCGACCTCGGCCCTGGCCTTCGACGTCGGCGTGTACCTGGTAGTGGTCGGATTGGTGGTCGGCGTACTGACGACCCTCGGCGACGAGGGCCAGGAGCGCATGTCCGGGGAGGAGCAGGCATGATCGTCCTCCTGGCCGTCGTCGTCGGCGTCCTCTACGCCTCCGGCACCTACCTCCTGTTGCAGCGGAACCTGACCCAGATCGTCATCGGGCTGGCCGTCATGGGCCACGGCGCAAACCTCCTGCTCCTCGTCGCCGGTGGGCGAGCGGGCCGGGCGCCGATCATCGGTACGGGCGACGGACCCGTTGCCGACCCGCTTCCGCAGGCTCTGGCTCTCACCGCGATCGTGATCACCTTCGGGGTGACTGCCTTCCTGCTCGCCTTGTCGTACCGCAGCTGGGTTCTGCGCCACGACGACGAGGTGGAGGACGACGTCGAGGACCACAGGATCGCTCGTCGAGGCCGCGGAGGACGGGGCTGAAGTGAGAGTCCTCCTGACCTTGCCGGTGGTCCTTCCGCTGCTCGCCGCGGGGCTCTCCATGGCGCTGCACCGGAAGCCCCGTGCGCAGCGCACTCTCGGCGTCGCGGTGTTGGTCGTCGTCCTGGCCGCCACCGTGGTGCTGCTGGCACGCGTCCACGACGACGGACCCGCCGCCGTCCAGGCGGGCGCGTGGCCGGCGCCGATCGGCATCACCCTGGTCGCCGACCTCTTCGCCGCCATCATGCTCGTCGTCTCGGCGGCCATGTTGCTGGCCGTCCTCGTCTACGCGATCGGCAGCCCGCGGACGACCGACCACGCGCTGTTCTTCCACCCCGTCTACCTGATCCTCGCCGCCGGCGTGTCGGCCTCGTTCCTGGCCGGTGACCTCTTCAACCTGTTCGTGGCGTTCGAGGTCATGCTCAGCGCCAGCTACGTCCTGATGACCCTTGGCGGGAACCGCGATCAAGTGCGCTCGGGAATGACCTACGTGGTCATCAGCCTGGTGGCGTCGACGCTGTTCGTCACCGCCGTCGGTCTGATCTACGCCGCCACCGGGACGGTGAACATGGCCGACCTGGCGTCGAGGATCGCCGATCTGCCGGACGCCGTTCGTACCGGGCTGGGGCTGCTGCTGCTGGTCGTGTTCGGGGTGAAGGCAGCCATCCTCCCCCTCTTCTTCTGGCTGCCGGACTCGTACCCCACCGCCCCCACGCCGGTCACAGCCATCTTCGCCGGACTGCTCACCAAGGTCGGCGTCTACGCCATCATCCGCACCCAGACGCTGCTCTTCCCCACGGATGGCGATCCCTCGCTGCTCCTGCTCGCCATCGCCGGGGCGACGATGGTGGTGGGCGTGCTCGGCGCCATCGCCCAGAACGATGTAAAGCGCATCCTGAGCTTCCACATCGTGAGCCAGATCGGCTACATGGTCATGGGACTGGGCCTGTTCAGCGTGGCGGGGATGGCCGGCGCCATCTTCTACATCGTCCACCACATCGTCGTGAAGACGACGCTCTTCCTGGTCGGTGGCCTGGTCGAGAACGCCACGGGCACAGGAGCGCTGCACCGCCTGGGCGGGTTGCTCCATCGGGCACCCCTCATGGCGGTCCTCTTCATCCTTCCCGCGCTCAGCCTGGCCGGGCTTCCGCCCTTCTCCGGGTTCGTCGCCAAGCTGGCCCTGGTCCAGGCCGGCTTGGAGATCGACCGCTATCTGATCGTGGGCGTCAGCCTCGCGGTGAGCCTGCTGACCCTTTTCTCCATGACGAAGATCTGGGCCGGCGTCTTCTGGGGTACCCCCCAGGAGGACCCGCCGAAGTTGGCAGCTCGGGGGCATGGCCGCCTCTCGGCGCCGCCGCTCATGGTCGTTCCCACGGCGGCGCTCGTCGTGCTCGGCCTCGTTGTGGCCTTGGCCGGTGCACCTCTCTACGACCTCAGTTCGCAGGCAGCCGTCACGTTGACTGACCCCGCGCCCTACATCCAGGTGGTCATGGGCGGATGAATGCCATCGGTTCCCGCCGCCTCGCACCGCGTCTCCAGATGACGGCCTGGCTCGTCGTCGTCTGGGTGGCGCTGTGGGAAGACGTCAGCCCGGCCAACGTGATCGGTGGCCTGTTCGTGGCCTCGCTGCTCGTCTCCGCGTTCCCGCTGACGAGCAGAGCGCTCGGCGGCGGATTCCGGCCGGCGGCCGCAACTCGCTTCCTCTTGTACTTCGGCTGGAAGCTTGTCGAGGCGAGCGCCGTCGTGTCCTGGGAAGTGGTGACACCGCACAACCGGATCAACGAAGGGATCGTCGCCGTCCCCATCCGTGGCGTTTCCGACACCCTGACGACGTTGGTCGCCAATGCCATCTCCTTGACGCCGGGGACTCTCACCCTCGAGATCCGCAGGAGACCGACCATTCTCTACGTGCACGTCCTCCACCTTCAGGACATCGAGACGGTTCGACGCGAGGTCGCGCGCCTCGAGCTGCTGGCCATCAGGGCCTTCGGGAGCACGCGGGCCATCTCCGCCGCCGAGGCCGATTTCCGGCACCAGAGCAAGGACCAAGAGAAGGGACAGCTATGACGACGGTCACATCGCTTGCCTTTGCAGGCATCGCCGTCTCGGGCCTCTTGTGCATGGTCCGCCTGATGAGAGGCCCGTCGCTGGCCGATCGGATCGTCGCTCTCGACGCCCTGTTGATCGTCATCGTCAGCGGCATCGCCGTCGACGCCGCCCGCACTGGGAAGGGCACGTACCTCGACGTGCTGGTGGTGGCCGCCTTGCTCGGGTTCGTGGGCACCGTGAACGTCGCTCGGTTCATCGAGAGGCGGGGTGCCTGATGCTCGACGCCGTCGCCGCCGCGCTCATCCTCACCGGAGTCGCCCTCGGGGTCGGAGCCGGTCTCGGGCTCCAGCGCTTTCCCGACGTCTTCGCCCGCATGCACGCGGCGACCAAGCCGGCCACCCTGGGGCTCGTCCTCGTGCTGACCGGCGCCGCCCTCCGGGTCGAGGAGAGCGGCGACGTGGCAAAGCTGCTGCTGGTGGTCGTCCTCCAGTTCGTCACCGCCCCCGTCGGCGCCCACATGGTGGGCCGCGCCGCCTACCGCGCCGGCACCGAGCTCAGCCCGGCGACAAGCTGCGACGAGCTGGCTCGTGACCGCGCCGACGGGTGGGAAGACGAGCCGGTCACCGACGCTCATGGCGACGGGCCGGCTCCTCGTTAGGCTCGGGCGTCCCCGGGCGTCCCGATGAGGCCCAACTGGCGTGCCTCGCTCAGCGCCGCGGTGACCACCGCGAGGAGCGGTACGGCGATGAGCGCCCCCACGATGCCGGCCAACACCGTCCCCGCGGTGATCGACAGGAGAATGGCGAGTGGGTGCAGGTCGACAGCGCGGCCGAGGATGAGGGGCTCGAGCACGTTGTTCTGGAGCTGCTGGACGACGATGAAGACGGCGACCACGACAAGGGCGTCCGCCGCCCGCCCGCCACCAATGCCACGAGGGCCGCGACCGTCCCGGCGACGATGGCACCGATGATGGGCAGGAACCCGGCGAAGAACGTGATAGCCGCCAGCGGAAGCACCAGCGGGATCCCGAGCACGGCAAGGGCGATGGCCACGAGGACGGCTTCTACGAGGCCGTCGATGACTGCGCCCCGGACGTACCCGGCGAGGGCGCCCCACGACCGCCTCGCCATCGCCGAGACCTGGTGTCGCCGCTGGGGCCGCACCAGTGAGAGGGCGCGTTCACAGAGTCGCTCCCCGTCCTTCAGGAAGAAGAACAACACGACAAGGGCGAGAAGAACGCCGGCGACGACCTCGAGGAAGAGAAGAGCGCCACTGGCAACCCCGGCGCTGATCGCATCGCCGTTCCGCCCGACCCAATCTCCAACCTCGTCGGTGACGCTGCGGTCATCGGGCCAGAAGGCGAGCCGGTCGCCCGCCCATCCCTCGAGCTGGTCGAGTCCGTCCCGGGCCCGGTCGCCCACGTCGTCGAGCTGACCGGCGACCTGCGGAACGACAACCGCTCCCACGGTCAGGAGCACGACGAGGCACGCCCCCAATACGAGTGCGGCGGCGGCGCCCGGGCGCAGACCCGTGCGACGTAGTCGCGCCACGGGCGGGGCCAGCACGGTGGCAAGCGTCAGCGCCAGCGCCACGGGCAGCACGACGAGCCGGAGGCGCACGAGCACGAGTAGCACCACCGCGAACGCCAAGGCGAGCACGAGGAGACGCAGCGCGACCGCGCTGGCGCGGTCGAGCAACTCGAGCCCACGGTGGTTGCTCGGCTTCCTCTCCTGGCGGGCGGTGTCGTGGTCCAGGAGCTGGAGCATCGGGGACCTTTCAGGAACCCCGGTGGTCGAACGACTTGGCGTCGGCTGGAGCGGCCGGTCACGGCCGCGAGCGGGTCCTTGGCACAGCACTGCGATCTGACCCTTCCTCGTCGTGCGACGAAGTGAGCTGCGGTTGTGTTTCGATTCAAAGACAGAACCGGTTCCCGCCAGCCCCGGTCATGTCACGCAGCGGCAACGTGGTGCCGACGGCCCACGCCGCACCCTTCGGGCTCCTCGTGGCGGGAGCGGTCGTCGGCGCTCGGCGCCAATCGCGAGTGTGACCGACTCCCCGCCGTGACGGTCAGGTCGTCCTCCCATCCTCAGGCCCGGTGTCCCGAACGACGAGCACCGGGCACGGGGCGTTATGCAACACGTACCGGCTCACCGAGCCGAGCAGGGCGCGCTTGAGCAATCCTGAGCCGTGGGAACCGACGACGACGATCTCGAACCCGTCCGTGCCGGCCACCTCGCAGATCGTCTCGCCGGCGTCGCCCTGCTCCACCCGGCCTGTCGCCTCGATCCCGAGGGCGGCGACCGTGGCGTCGACGTCGGCACGGCCGCTCGCCATGCGTTCGTCGCCCGCCCCCTCCCTCGGTGGATAGACGACGCCACTGGCGATGCTCGATTCCGGCCTGTCCGCCGTGGAGGAGGGTGGCGGCACCACCGTGATGACGGCGACTTGCGAGTCAGGCGCAAGCAGTGACACGCCGCGCCGCCCGGCGGCGATGGCGAAGTCCGATCCGTCGCTGGCGACCAACACCTTCGGCATGCACGCCTCCTCGTGGCCGCAGCCGATCGCCGATCCGATGCGCACGATCTCCCGGCCTGGTCGGACTGGCACCTGCGTCCCACCGGTGGACTGCCCGGCGGCGGGAAACGGCAAACGGTGTTCCGCATCGGGTCGCGCCTTTCCCCAAGGCGCAGCTGTGGAACGAGGTGCTGCAGGCACGCACTCATCACCGGCCCCACCCTCGATGGACGTAACAGTTCGTTTGCGACCGGGCCGATCCAGATCGTCGAGCCCGGAGGCGGGGAAGGTTCCGAGTGGCAGCGGCGACGTCGACCGTGCACAGAGGTGCTTCCCATGAGCGCCCGTAGCGCCCAGACGCCCCCAGCCCCGCGCCCCGCGGCAAGGAGGTACAGGCATGGGCAAGAACTTCCGCAGGCACCCACCGCTGATCATGGCTGCTGTCGTCGGCGCCGTCTCGTTGGTCGTGGGGGTGCTCCCGGCAACCGCATCTGCCCAGCCGGCTCTCCCACAGGGGGCCGACATGACGGTCGTCGCCGTGCACAGCGGACAGGTCCTCGACGTCGACGGCAACTCCCAGGAGCCGGGCGCTCCGGTGATCCAGTGGCTGGCCCACGGTGGAGCGAACCAGCGCTGGACCTTCGAGGCCCTCGATGACGACACGCACCGCATCGTCGTCGCCCACAGCGGGCAGGTCCTCGACGTCGACGGCAACTCCCAGGAGCCGGGCGCGCAAGTGATCCAGTGGCCGTGGCACGGTGGAGACAATCAGCGGTGGAGGATCGAGGACGTCCCCGGCCAGGGCTCGAGGATCGTCGCGGTGCACAGCGGGCAGGTCCTCGACGTCGACCGCAACTCCCAGGAGCCGGGCGCTCCGGTGATCCAGTGGCCGTGGCACGGCGGGGCCAACCAGCGGTGGGAGCTCGATGGTCGCCTCGACGCCGATGACGTCCTGGCGCCCGACATCGACGCCGGGCCGGAGGTCGGCGAGTCGAGCGGACCCGTGGTGTCGGTCACCGAGGTACGACTGGGACGACACAACGGCTTCGACCGGGTGGTCTTCGCCATCGGCGGCGAGGGCCAGGCCGGATGGGACGTCCGTTACGTCGACGAGGCCCGCGCCGCCGGCTCGGGGCTCCCCATCGACGTCGACGGTGAGGCGATCCTCCGCCTGAACCTGGAGAACATCGCCCTCCCGCCGGACGCTCCAGCTGGCGTCGAGCCCTGGGATGGTCCCGAGCGCCTACATCTGGAAGGCGCGGGGCCGGTCGCCGAGGTCGTCGAGGACAAGGTCTTCGAGGGCGTGCACACGTTCTTCGTGGGTGTCACCGGCGCCACGCCGTTCCAGGTGAACCGACTCGCCTCGCCGCAGCGCGTAGTCATCGACGTGGCCGCACCCTAGAGGGCGCATGGAAGGGCGTAGGTTCTCCTCCCGCCGGAGGCATCCTGGCGCGGCTGAAGGATGCTCGCCGCCGTGATGGACGACCAGCGCCTCTAGCCACCCGGCTCCACGACCCCGAGCTCGTTCCCGGTGATGTCGAAAAGGCGCAGGCGTTCGACGGTGTCCAGGCCGAAGGTGAAGGCGAAGCCCGCGACGCCGGAGCCGGGGATCGGCGTCGGGAGCACGGTGGACGGCTCGCCGTCACGGCGCTCGGCGGTCACCCCGAAGACGTCGGCCCCGACGACACCGGCGAGGATCGGCTGGAGGTTCGTCAGCTCGATCGTGACCAGCTCGTCCTCTCGGGGAATGTCGGTGCAGGCGCGTTCGCCGCCGGGCGGGATGCGCAGGCACGCCTGGGACCCACGCACCTGCCCCTCGACGGTGAACCCCCCGCCTCCACCTCTGTAGCTGGCGACCACGTCCGCTCGCTCGGCCTCGTCGTCCCCCGCTATCCGGAGGGTGCGGGCCATGCGGTCGAGCACGACGACGTTCGACTCGTAGTCGAACTGCGGCGTGCCGACGGTGTCGATGAACAACGTGGCGGGGTCGTCGTCGAGGTCGACGGCCAGGTCGACCACGTAGCGGGTGACCGGTGTGCCCGCCGGGTACCGTGCGCCGGGGCCGAAGTCGTACGACATTCGTACGGCCTGCAACCCGTCGAGGACGGTCGGCGCGCGCTCGGCCTCCTCGCCCGGCGCGACGACCGCCGGCGCGAACGACACTCGCTCGACGTACGCCGTCACCGCCGCGACCCGCTCGTCGGTACCGGCGGGGACCTGGAACGGCTCGGTATGGAACTGCGAGCAGGGGGCCACCGTCGACCCGTCGTTGACGTGCCACGACTCGGGACGGGCGATCGAGAACCCCTGTGCGTTGGAGCACCGCACCAGCCGCCCTCCGGGGAGGGTCGTCGTCGTGGGCGCGTCCGTCGCCGGTACCGACGTGGTGGCGTCGTTCCCGCCCGGTTTCGCCTCGTCCCCGTCCGCGCACGCCGACGTGGTCAGGACCGCGACGGCGAGCAGGACGCCGACCCGCTGGCGGGCACGAAGCCGTCGTGTCTGGCTACAGATCGTCACCGGCACCGGTCGGGATCGGGCGCCGCTGCCACGCCGCATCCCGCGGTCGCAGCGGCGACGAGCACCCCGACGGTCAACGCCACGCCTGAACCGGTCGTCGTCCTACGGGCCCTCGAATACCCGCTCCTCCCGACGGGCGACCGGCCGGATGCTCCCGGCGGCCAGCAGCGACCAGATCGGGCCATGGCTCCGACGCTCATGAGGACCCACCGACGGCGTCGAGGTCGACGCCGGCGACCTGGGCGTCACCGCGAACGAGAGAGCCCCGCCGATGGCGACCGACAGGATGCTGATTCCGACACCCATGCGGAAATCGTTCCCATATGCAACGCCGGCGAGGGGGAGTTGGCGAATCTGTCACCGAACCGCAATCCCGCGGCCGCCGCGCGCCCCCGGCAGGACTCGAACCTGCGACCCGCTGCTTAGAAGGCAGCCGCTCTATCCGACTGAGCTACAGGGGCGTCCCCCTCGATCCTACGGCCGGAGGGCGCCGATGTCGGGCTGCGCCTCCTCCTACCCGTGGCCGTGGGCGGGGCCGAGGTCCCGGTGTGCCATGCTGGAACTCCCATGGTGGCCGTAGCTCAGGTGGTTAGAGCGCCAGGTTGTGGCCCTGGAGGTCGGGGGTTCAAGTCCCCTCGGTCACCCTCCCCGGCGATCGCCGCACGTCGCGGCGGCGCTGTGGAAATTGCAGCGCGCCTCTAGCTCAATCTGGCAGAGCAGCGGACTCTTAATCCGCGGGTTCAGGGTTCGAGTCCCTGGGGGCGCACACAAAAGACCAGGTCAGAGGGCATAGAGCGGTCGCAGCGGAGGCTTAGCAGGGTCGCGCTAGTGAGCCGCTGGCGCGAAACAACCTTCTGCTAAACCTTTCGCTAAACCCCGGCCATGCGGTTGGCGGACCGAGTGGCGGCGAAGGTGGATCGGGCCGGGAGCACCATCGGTGGCTGGGCGCAACCGACGCCCGGGGCGTCCCGGTGATGAAGGTCGACGGGCGGGTCACAACCGTGCGCCGGATCGCCTGGGAGCTGGCGTCCGGACGAGAAACTCCCGCCGGGCACGAAGATTGGCCCCTGTCGCGACGATCCCCTGCGTCCGAGCAGACCACCTCCACGTCAACGGAGTCGCCATCCTCACGGGCGGGCGCGCAAGGGAAGCGGCTCGATGACAGAGCAGCGACCGGGTGTCTTCAAGCTGTCGGTCGTCGCCGGCAGACACGGCGACGGGCCCGTGCGTCGGGCGTACCGCGCGGTGCACGGCTCGCGGAGCGAAGCTCGAAGGCGGTGACCCTCGACGACTCCTCCGCCGCTATATCGACTCCTGCCGAGCGGAGAGCGACCACAACCCCCCGAAGGCCTGGGAGCAGTCGACGCTGTACCGGTACGACGGCATCAGGCCGCACTGGATCAGCCCGGTGATCGGCCACGTGAGGCCCAGCCAGGTCAGCGAGGAGCACATCGATCGGTGCTTGGCCAAGATGCGCCGCCTCGGGGCCAGCCGCAGCCACATGAACCAGGTCCGCTCGCTCCTCAGTGGCGCCTTCAGGGCACGGCGACGCACGCTGGTGGCGCGCAACCCCCTCGTCGGCGACGAGATCCCGAAGAGCAAGTAGGTGCCACGCGAGGTCCTCCCCCCGGGGGACGAGGACATCGTCGCGCTGGTCAACGGCGCGGCCGAGCACATCCCGGACGTCGCGCCGGTCTTGTCTCTCGCCGCAACCACGGGGATGCGGCGGGGCGAGCTGAGCAGCCTCCGTCGCTCGAGCCTCGACCTCCGATGCGGTCGGATCGCGGTCGAGCGGGCGATCAATGATGCGGGCGGGCAGGTCGTGGAGAAGGGAACCAAGACCCATCAGACGCGCTGGGTAACCCTCGCGCCGGGAAGCTCTCCGGGCGCTCAAGCGACGGATCAGCGACGCCGTCTACCGACATCTCGTGGCCGAGGTGGGCGCGGGACCGGGAGGACAAGCAGGGACGACTCAAAAGCCGCGTGACCGACCTCACACCCTGACAGTCGGCTCTTCGGCGAAGTCACTCCCGGACCCGCCTCCCGACCGTATCGCCCTGTCGACCTCGACCGCTTGCGCGCGTCCGAACAGGGGCTGTTGACACAAACAGGATTCGGAGTCGGCGCTCAGTGAGTCGGTGCGACCCACACGGAATGGCCGGGGCCCGTGCGAAGGAAGGGCACTTCTCTCGAGTGGCGGCGAGGAGCCGCAGAGAACGCGTGGCGTGGTGATCCCCAAGCGGCCGGGTGCGGAAAGGTGTGACGCCGTGGAACCCGCTCACATGACGGAGGAAGGCGACCGACAGCAATACATCAGCGCGGTTTCTGCCGCCGTGTCCAAGTGCGAGCGAATGCCGGCACGACAGAGGCTCTCTAGATGCACCGACCCGTTAAACGACATCGACGTGGAACCGCCCGACCACTTTGGGGGCTCGGGCGCTCGGGCTTGAAGCCGCCCCACCGCCGAAACCGTGTTCTCGGCGATCATCGGCTACGTCGGCCGCAGCCGCGACTGCGGTCGTGGGCGCCGCGACTGCTGGTCCCCGTTCTCCTCGCGTTGAGCTTCTCGGCCTGTGGGCCCCCCGCCACGGAAGAGCCTTCCGCCTCGGAGCGCACGACGGTCGCTGCACACGAGCGCGCCGGGCGGATCCTCTTCATCGGAGAACAGGGTCCGGGCGAGGAGTCCACGGGGCTGTTCATCATGAACGCAGACGGCACCGGCCTCCGCCGGGTCACCGAGCCGAACGTCGCCTTCTTCTCACCGAGCTGGTCACCGGACGGAAGCCGCGTCTTGTTCGAGGGAGTCTGTGAGCACGGCGATCGGAAGTTCGACCCAGACGTTCTCGACGCCCTCGACTTCTGCGTCGTCGACGCCGATGGTGCAAACCTTCGCCGGGCCGTCAGCGGTCCCGGGATCCAGCACCCTGCCTGGGCGCCGGACGGGAAGCGAATCGCGTACAGCGCAGTCTCCAGATCTGGCGACTCGAACATCCACGTCATCGGAGCCGACGGCATCGGTAGGCGCCGATTGACCGAGGGCCCTGGCCAGAAGAGGTCGCCGGCGCGGTCACCCGACGGGCGCACGATCGCGTTCGAGATCGACGACGGCCGTACTGGGCAGATCTACGTTGTGGGCGCCGAGGGCGGGACCCCCCGCGTGCTCGGGCCTGGCGGCACCCGGAACGAGACACCGAGCTGGTCACACGACGGAGGCCGCATCGCCTTCTCCAGCGACCGCAGCGGCAAGGCGGAGTCGGAGGCCACCAAAGAGCTGCGCCGGAACCCAGGAGGCGAGCTCCTGCCTCCGAATGTGGCGGCCCAGGACCTGTATGTCATGAACGCCGACGGGACGGGCGTCGTCCAGGTGACGAGTGATCCGTCGTCCAACTACGCACCGGTGTGGTCGCCCGACAACATGCACCTTGCCTTCGTGAGCGACCGCGACGGGCAGAACCACATCTACCTGACCGGTCTGCAGGGCGGAAGGGAGAGGCGCCTGACGACGGGCTTCCGTTTCACCGAGGCGCCATCGTGGACCCGCTGAGACATCCGGCGGGAACGCCGGCCTGTGCCGGGGGTCACATACGGAATCCTCGCGCTGGTGCTCGGGGTTCGTTGTTGTGACCGCACCGAAGAACGGCATGTGCCGCCGCGGCGGCTCGGGGTCGGGAGTCACCCACCCGGTCGGGGATGAGGTCGGAATTGCTCGGGCGAGCCTATGTGGCCCTGTCCCAGCCGCCTCCTCCGGGGCTGTGGAAGCTCACAGTCAGAGGCCAGGCGGTAGCTGCGGAAGCAATGTAGGAGAACATTGATGGAACTCGTCCCTGGCATAGCTGCTCTGGTCAGCATTGCAGTGCCCCTCTTGGCAGGTCTGTTTCTCGCGGCCTACTTCCACAGAAAGAACTACCACGAGTGGGTCAGTCGCGGGTTCCTTTATGGAGCACTAGCCATCCTAGTACTGGCACTCCTCCTCATCCCTCTAGTTCAGAACTATCTGGAAAACAAGCGTGAGCATGACGAATGGCGAGCCTGTGTTGAGGAGATTGCCGTCGAAACCAACGAGTTGTTTGCCCAATCCGAGTGCACCCGCCGACAAGGAGCTGACGGCGAGGACCCTTGTGAGAAGGACCCCGTAACGGGCTTCAAGCCGCCCGAGTGCGAAGTGATCGTCCCCTAGTAGCACTCGGCGGCGCTCCCCACACGCCATGTCGGCGGCCGCCGGGGGCAACGGCGACAGAACTCGTCGCTGAGAGTGGCAGACCGCTGCGAGCGATACGCATCCCCTGCGCCGCCCGTGACATCACGAGTGTCAGGGGAGGCGGCCCTCCAGATCAACCTCCTCGCCTTCGGCGACTTCGGTCCGCGCCGCCTTCGAGTAGGCGTGGACGGCGAGGGCCGAGGTGATCGCCTGGCCGAGGACGGAGACGGTCACGGCCAGCGATCCGGCCAGGAACAGGCGCTCATAGTCCGGGAGGTGATACCGCTCGACGTACACGAGGTAGTAGATGGCCGCGACCCCGAGCGGACCCGACCACGCGATGAAGGCCGACGAGATGGGACCCGTACCCGAGACGAGCAGAGCAGCGAAGCTCACCGGGAAGCGCCGCAAGACGAGCGTCCACCCTGCGAACGCGAGACCAGAGGCTCCGAGCTCGGGCCACCAGTCCTTGAACGGCAGCACCATCCCAAACGCCAAGAAGACAACCGTGAGCGCGACCTTCGTGAGCGAGCGGTGAACGGTGTGGATCGGTTGGCGCTGGTCTTCCGGGAGGCCCTCACTGAAGAAGAGGCCGGCGACAAAGGCTGCGAAGACACCCGTGCCGCCGAGCATGTGCGCCAGCGCTAGAACGGCCAGCGAGACGCCGGCGCTGGCCAGGGGGAACCAGTCCTCTTCTGCGAGGCGGCGCACGCCCGCGACGTCGGTGAGCCAGTGCGTGAGCCCGCCGACGGCTGCCCCGACGAGGATTGCCACAGCAAGCTGGCGCCCCACTTCGACGACCCAGTCGCCGAATACCTGGCCGTCAGGGAGTGTAGCGAGCAGCGAGCCGAAGAGGACGAACGGCAGAGCAAGCCCGTCGTTCGCTCCGGCCTCGATCTGGAGGGACATGCGGACCCGGCGGGGCAGGAGCCGGTTGGGAAGGACGCCCGTGACGAGCGCTGAAGCGACGCCGGGGTCGGTGGGTGTGAGCGCCGCACCGAGTACGAGCGCCAGCGCCAGCGGCAGCCCGAGAACTACCCCGGCGCCGAGCGAAGTAAGCAGCCACATGCCGGGCATGACGATGCCAAGCAGCACGCCGATTCGCCGTGCGTTCCGTCTGAGGTCCGACGGCTCTGCCCGGAGCGCGATGTCGAAGACGGCCAAGGCGAGCGCCACTCGCGAAAGCTGCTCGAGCAGCTTCCCGCGCGGGACGACACTCTCGGGATCGACGACCCCGAGAGCATCGGGCCCGACGAGGACGCCGACGCCGAGCGCGACCAGGACCGGGCTGAGCGAGAACCGCTTTACGACTCTTGAGGAGAGCGCGAACAGGACGAAGGCGAGGCCAGCGAGCAGGAGGACGCGGTCCGCAGACATCATCTCCTCACGGTTTCCCCCGTGAGCCGCTGCAGAATCTAACTTCGGCGCCCTACCTCACGATGTGAACAAACCGTTCACCAGGGAGCCACCGTTCGATGACGTCGACGGCGTACGGGTTCGCTGGCGTCTTCTCGACCCACGCCGCACAACCGCGGGATCCCGCGGCAGCACCGGCCATGGTCACGAAGGCGCCAACCGACCTGGCGACGGTCTGAACGATGCGCCGGACGGGCTGCAGCGCCTGGCCCACGAGAGCACCGGTTCGCTGGATCTCCTGTGAAGCGCCGGGCGCCGCTACCCGAAGCGACGTCGGAGCGGGTTCGAGTGGTGGATCCGGTAGAAAAAACGGGGCTGTGCGGGTTGACAAACCCATACGGCAGAATCGGACGCAATGAACGACGTAATGGTTGTCCTCCTGGCGATCGGCGTTGTGAGTGCGGGGTGGATCGTTGCCGACGCTCACCATCGGGGCAGGACCAAGGTCGGGCTTCTCTTTGCCCTCGTCCACCTTGTGACCTTCCCACTGGGGCTGGCCGCATGGATCGGATGGCGCAGCCGCTATCCACGCAAGGACGACCGTTCTCGGTTGACAAACCCATAGTCTGATGTAGACTGGGTTTGTGAAGTTGACGTTGAAGAACCTCGCTGACCGGGTGCAGGACGAGCACGACGCGTACCTCCTGCTGGAAGAACTGCGCTGGAAGGGCACGCCCGTCTGCGCTCATTGCGGCCACGACAAGGCGTACTTCCTCACGCCGAAGGGCGGCAGCCGTGGCACCGGCATGAAGAAGGCCGACGGCGAGCGCACCCGCAGCGTGCGCCGCGTCTGGAAGTGCGCCAAGTGCCGCAAGCAGTTCAGCGTGCTCACCGGCACCATCTTTCACGGCACGAAGGTCAGCCTTCGGACGTGGCTCATGGTCATGGTGCAGATGTCGTCAGCCAAGAACGGGATCAGTGCTCGCGAGGTCGAGCGCATGCACGGCGTCACTCCCGAGACTGCCTGGTTCATGCTCCACCGGCTGCGGGAGTCCATGAAGCGCGACCCACTCGCCGGGCTGCTCGCGGGAACCATCGTTGCTGACGAGACGTGGATTGGCGGCAAGCCCTCTAACCGTCACGGTCACAAGCGAGGCCAGGGCGGACAAGGTCGAACCGACAAGACGCCGGTTGTCTCGCTGATTTCGAAGGAGACAGGCGAGGTCCGTTCCCGGGTCGTGCCAAACGTGGACGGCCGGACGCTATGGACCGTCATCAGCGAACAGGCGAACTTGGCGGCGACGGTGCTGTACACCGACACGGCGGGGGCGTACCCATGGGTCGGCTCCGAAGCCGCTGGTCACGAGAGCGTCAACCACCGTGCTCGGGAGTACGTCCGCGGCAACGTGAGCACCAACCAGGCTGAGAGCTAGGACTGCGTTGAACACGCGCTTCCCAGGAGGATCTGCCGGTCGTAGGGGTGGGCCGGGTCCTCGGGCCATGTCCGACCGAAGAGCTGTCATTCGAGGGTGAGAGCCGGCCACGCAGGTGGCGTGATGCCGTGAAGTCGTCCCTCTTTGAC
>DASZOE010000491.1:0-11741 GCA_035550945.1 Acidimicrobiales bacterium | reverse complement strand
GGCCGGCCCTGGCCCGCAGTGGCCTCGTGCTCCTGCGGGCGTCGGCCGGGCGGGTCGGCGACGAGCGGGCCCTGGCCCTCGACGACGGCGAGCTCGTCGGCAGTCTCCACGCCGACCTGGCCCGGATGGTGGGCCTGACCGCGCCCCCCGTCATCTCCCGGGTCGACCGCTGGCCCCGCTCCTTCCCCCAGTACGAACCCGGGCACGAGGCGCGGGTCGGCCGCATCGAGGGCGCCCTGGCGTCGCATCCCGGCCTCTTCGTGGCCGGCGCCGCGTACCGGGGGCTGGGCATCGCCGCCTGCGTGCAGTCGGCCGAGAGCATCGCCGGTCACGTCATGACCCACCTGTCCCACCACCGCCCGCGGGCGAGGGACACTTGACGGGAGCCGACAGAGAGGAGCCTGCGATGGCCGAGGTGCGGCCCGTGCCCATCGGTGACGAGCGCTTCGCGGGCGGCGAGACCATCACCGTCCGGAGCCCCTACGACGGCACCGAGCTGGGCCGGGTGCCGAGGTGCGGTCCCGCCGAGGTCGATCGGGCGGTGGCCGGGGCCTGCGCCGCCCTCGACCGTGAGCCGCTCGCCCCGTGGCGGCGCGCCGAGATCCTCGACGCCGCCGCCCGCCTCCTCGAGGAGAGGGTCGAGGACTTCGCCCGCACCATCGCCGCCGAGGCGGCCAAGCCCCTCAAGACGGCGCGCACGGAGGCCCGGCGGGCGGTCTCCACGGTCACGTTCGCGGCGGTGGCGGCCCGCACGCTCACCGGCGAGATGGTCCCGATCGACGCGGCCCAGGTCGGTGAAGGCCGGCTGGCCTTCACCCTGCGGCTGCCCATCGGCGTGGTGGGCGCCATCTCCCCGTTCAACTTCCCGCTGAACCTGGTGGCCCACAAGGTGGCGCCCGCGATCGCCGCCGGCTGCCCCGTCGTCCTCAAGCCCGCCAGCCAGACGCCCCTGTCGGCCATCGCCCTGGCCGAGCTGCTCCTCGACGAGTGCGGCCTGCCCGCCGGCTACCTCAACGTGGTCACGGGCGGGGGCGGCGTCGTGGGCAACGCCCTCGTCGACCATCCCGACGTGGCCTACATCAGCTTCACGGGCTCGGGCCAGGTCGGTTGGGGGATCGCCGAGCGGGCGTCGCGCACGAAGGTGGCGCTCGAGCTGGGCAACAACTCGCCGGTGATCATCGAAGCCGACGGCGACTGGGACCGGGCCGCCCGCACCATCGCCGTCGCCGGCTTCAGCCACGCCGGCCAGTCCTGCGTCTCGACCCAGCGGGTGTACGTGCACGACGACGTGGCCGACGACTTCTGCGCGGCGCTGGCCAAGCTGGCCGGCGAGCTACGGCTCGGTGACCCCCTCGACGAGACGACCGACGTGAGCGCCCTCATAACGGCCGACGACCGAGACCGCGTGAAGGAGTGGATCGACGAGGCCGTCGCCGGCGGGGCCCACGTCCTCACCGGGGGCGAGGTCCGGGACGGCCTGCTCGCGCCCACCGTCCTCCGTGACGTGCAGCCCGACATGCGGGTGTGCCGCGACGAGGTGTTCGGTCCCGTCGTCGCCGTCCAGCCCTACCGGGACCTGGACGAGGCGCTGCGGCTGGCCGACGACAGCCGCTACGGGCTCCAGGCCGGCATCTTCACCGCCCGTATCGACACCGCGATGCGCGCCGCCGGCTGCCTGCACTACGGCACCGTGCTCGTGAACGAGGTGCCCACGTGGCGGGCAGACCAGATGCCCTACGGCGGGGTGCGGGAGAGCGGCAACACCAAGGAGGGGCCGGCCTACGCGGTGCGGGACATGACCGAGGAGCGCCTGATCGTCGTCGCCACCTGACGGCGTCTCAGGGGCGCACGCCGAAGCCGGTGAGGATGGTTGCCGCGTCGGGGAACACTGCCCGCATGGCGGCGAGGAAGTCGGCCGGCGCCGCCACCCGGTGGGCGTTCTGGGCCACCAGCACCCGCAGGGCGCAGTCCACCAGGTCGGCGTCGCCGAGGGCGGCGAGGGCCTGCACGCCCTGCACGTACACCCCGGCGTAGTAGGCCGACGACCGCCGGTCCCAGAACGTCATGGGCTCGTCGAGGCGGCCCCTGGCCTCGGGGGGCACGGTGCGGGCCCTGAAGCCGTCCAGCGTCCGCTCCCAGCGGGCCTCGGCCCACGACGCCGCGCCCTCGTCGATCCACGGGTGCCTCGCCTGGTTGTTGCCCACCAGGGCGTAGAACCACTGGTGGCCGATCTCGTGGCTCAGGTGCCGACCCGAGGTGCCCGGTCCGTGCAGCACATGGGCGGGGTACTCGACCCCGCTGCGCAAGGTCGAGGTGACCGAGACCGTGAACGTCGGCCAGGGATAGGGCCCGAAGCGGCGGGCGAAGTCCTCCAGAACGGCGACGGCCTTGTCCAGGTACGTCGAGGCCCGCTCGCCCGTGCCGGCCTGGACGCCGACGACGACCTGCACCGGGTCCGGGGCGTGGGCCACCGCCTGGGCGACCGCGAACGGCCCGACGGCGATGGCCACGTCGCGCATGGCGGTCGCCGTCCAGTGGCCGGGCCGGTCCTGGACGCCGCTGGCGAGGACGGTGAGCCCCTCGGGGGCGGCGACGGTCAGCTCGAAGTCGGCGGTCGGCGCAGTCGACGCTTCGGCGAACTGGCTGGTCGGGGCGTCGTCGAGCCAGCCCAGGCCCGGCTGCCACTCGGCGATGGGGAAGAACGACCCCAGACGCACCGCGTCGGCTTCGGCCGAGATGCGGTCACGGACCGCCCGGGGAAGGCCGAGGCTCCAGCGCAGGCTGGCGCGGACCCGCCGGCCGGCCGGGATGGTCGTGCCCGGGCGGACCACCAGCCGGGTGGGGTCCTCGAGGTCGGGCCGGACCGCCCGACCCTCGACGTCGACGGCGAGGACGTCCAGGCGCGCCCCCTCGGCCCGCTGTCGGGGGCCGTTGGGCCAGAGCCGGAAGACGAGACGGTCGGTGTCGAAGTCGAGGGTGAGCTCGACGGTCTGGCGGCCCTCGACGACCGCCTCGCCGGGCCGGACGTCGAGGTCCAGGACGTACCGGGGGCGGTCCGGAGCGGGCGCCACGCGGGGCGGGATCGAAGGGCACGACGGCGCCGTGGCCGGAGGGAGCGTCGTCGCAGGAGCGGACGTGGCCGGGACGGCCGTCGATCCCGGCGTAGGTGAGGAGGCCGACGGCGACGTCCCCCGCCCGGCCTGGCACGCCGCCAGCAGGCAGAGGAGGGCGGCGAGGGGGCGGAGTCGGATCAGCCCTCGGGGACCTTCTCCGGCCCCTTGTCCCGGTAGCTCTTCACGAACAGATCGAGTGGCTCCCGCTCGAAGCCCGGGCAGAGGAGCCGCCGGTGCCAGGCGGTGGCGGCCACGGCGGGGCGCATCGAGGCACGGGGGACGACCAGCACGTCACGGTCGTAGCGGTCCGCGATGGCCCGCAGGCCGTCGACGACGTCGGGCCCGACGTCGGGCTTGTGCCAGAGCACGACGTCGCCGTGCTCCATCGAGTGCACGACCTGCTCGTCGGGAGGCGGGTTCTCGTACACGTTCGGCGCCGCCGGCGAGGGCGAGTGGTTGCCTCCGGCAGGGGGGTTGGTCTGGTAGCCCACGGAGCCGGTGACGTGGTTGCGGCCCTGGCCCTCGTCGTCGTCGCTCTCCCGGTCGAACTGGCAGGCCCCCGCCTCCAGGCGGCTGATGATGCGCGCCGACGCCCGACGGTTGTTGATCACGACCGCGGTCACGGCCCCGACGACGAACACGAGCACGCCGAGCACGAGGGCACGCCGCACCAGCCGGCGGCGCCGCTGCTGGCGCTGGGCCGCCTCGATGCGCTCGGCCCGCGTCGGCTTCCGGGCCGGCGCCGCGGCGCCGGCCTTCGCCGAGCCGGCGGCCGGTCGGGGCGGCGCCTTCCGCTTCGGGGACGACGACGGGCGCTGCGATGCGGAGGAGCGCGGCGGCGTCCGCTTCTTGCCCCGCTTCTTGGCCATGGAACGGTGAGCGTAGGCGGTCGTCAGTTGGCGGAGGCGGCGCGCCAGCGACGGCGCAGACCCACGTACCCGGCCAGGATCGCCACCGCCGCGAGGGCGCGGAGCATGGAGCTGTACTCCTGCGGATAGACGACTCCCTCGATGTAGCGGTCGACGAACCCGCCCTCGTAGCCCCCGTCGCCGGCCAGGCGCCGGAGGCCCTTCTCCAGCGGGGTCAGCGGGCAGGGAAACCCGATGGCCACGGTGCCCGCTCCCCAGGCCAGGGCCGGGACGTGGAGCCACAGGAGCGAGGGCCATCGCCAGGCCAGCACGGCGCCGACGGCGACGAACAAGATGAAGGCGAAGTGGACGATCACGACGCCGTCGGCGAGGACCCGGTAGAGCATGGCGCCTCCACCCGCCAGAGTACCCGCGCCCTCGCCTGGGCGGCGGCGGCCGTGCTCCTGCTCGGTTACGGGTGGTGGGCCGTCGCCCTCCGTCCGTTCTCCGGAGCGGCCACTGCCGCCGTTCTCCTGGCCGGGGGCGGGGCGGCGCTGGTGGGGACGCGCCTGCCTCCGCGGCGCTGGCCGCAGGTCGACGTCCGGCGGGCGACGGCCTGGGCGGTGCTGATCGCGGTGGCTTGCCTCTGGCAGCTGGCGGCCTACCTGCAACACCCCCGGGACGATCACCCGACGCTGAGCTCGCTGGCCAACGCGCTCCTCGACTCGCAGCCGGCGCGGGCGGCCGCCTTCGCCCTGTGGGTCATGGCCGCCGTGGCGCTGTCGCGGCGATGACGCGCCTCGTCACGCTGCTGGGCTACGCCGTCATCGCCGTCGCGGCCCTCGCTCTCGAAGCGGCCGCCCGCCGCTCCGGGCGGCTGGCGACCTTCGGCGAGGCGTTGTCGATCGTCCGTCGCTCGTGGCCGCTCCGGCTCGTCCTGCTGGCCGGCTGGCTCTGGCTCGGCTGGCACCTGTTCGTCCGCGTCGACTGGCGGTGACGACCGGGCTGCGTCGTATTTCTCGGGCGATGCCAGCGCTCTGCTTGGACGACGAAGTGCGAAGGAGAGGAGCCGGACATGGCGACGTACACGATCGACAACTACTCAGTGCGGATGTGGTCCTCCCGATCGACCACGAACCTCAACCCGGGGGTGGCGGTCGCAGGCATCTATCTCTTCGAGGGGGCGACGTATCGGGGTTACGCGTACTTCTTCCCGGACGGCACGCCGCTGGCGCCCGCGGTCATCGACGGAACCAACGGCCGCGTGTTCGTGCACTTCAACCTCTCGCAGTTCGACGGGGTGGCCCAGATGCTCCGTGAGGAGAAGCCGATCTACCTCTACGAGTTCGGGGTCAACAATGCCGGCCTGATGAGCGGCAGCGAGCCGACCGGCGAGGAGGAGGGCACCGGCGGTTGATCGCGGGACGGTGAGGCGGGCCGCCGACCGAGGTCTCAGGGCCTGCCGCCCGGGGCCCCCTCGGGCTCGGCCAGCAAGCCCTCGACGACGACGCCCTTGTGCTTGGGCGTGACGAGGATGGACCGTACCCGTACCCCCCAGGGCGTCGATTCCGGCCCCGGCAGCAGCGCGCTGGTGGTGACCCCGGTGGCGATGAAGGCGCAGTCCCCGCTGCCGACCAGGTCGTCGAGGTGGAGCACGCCATCGAGGTCGATGCCCTCCTTCTCCATCTCGGAGCGTTCGTCGTCGCTCTGGGGAGCGGGCCGGGCCTGCATGTCACCGCCCAGGAGTCGGGTCGCGCACGCGGTGATCACGCCTTCCGGCGCGCCTCCCACGCCCATGGCGAGGTCGGCCTTGCCGTGCGGCACCAGCGCCCGGAGCGAGCCCATGACGTCACCGTCGGAGATCGCGATGACCGCACAGCCGAGCTTGCGGACCCGCTCGATCAGGCCCTCGTGGCGGGGCTTGTCGAGGATCACGACGGCGAGGTCCCGGACCTCCTTGCCCAGGGCCTCGGCGACGTTCGCCAGGTTGTCCTCCGGGGACGCGTCGATGTCGATGGCCCCGGCCGCACCGGGCCCCACGACCAGCTTGTCCATGTAGAAGGCCGCTTTCGCTCCCCAGAGCGCTCCCGGGGGCGCCGCCGACACGACCGCGATGGCCCCTTCCAGCCCCTGCGCGCAGTAGGTCGTTCCCTCCAGCGGGTCGACGGCGATCTCGAAGGTCAGCTCGTCGCCCGCTCCGAGCTCCTCGCCGGTGTACAGCATCGGGGCGTTGTCCTTCTCCCCCTCGCCGATGACCACCCGGCCCCGGCCCGGGACGTCGGCGAGGGTCTTGCGCATCGCCTCCACGGCAGCCTGGTCGGCGGCCTCCTTGTCCCCGCGGCCCACCCACGGCAGGCAGGCCCGGGCCGCTGCTTGCGTGCCCCGCAGCAGATGGAGGGCGGCGCCCTCGGGGTCATAGGTCGGAGCGGGTGTGCCGTCGTCTCGGGCGGTCGTCTCGTCGGTCACGTGTCACCCCCTGGTGAGTCCTCCTCGATACCTACCCGCGCCGCCGAAATCGTGCTCGCCTACCGCAAGCGGCGTACTCCCCGGGGACGATGGCAAGACGCAGGAGCACCTGTACCTTCGAAGCGATGGGCGCTCAGGGCCACGGCCCTCGCTGGAGCCGGAGCCAGTGGTCCGACGTCGCCTTGGCCGCGGCTGCGCTCGCGATCAGCGCGAGCGTCCTGCCGACCCGACGGTTCGGCACCCTCGAGCCCTTGGCGTGGTCGCTCGTCCTCGTCCACGCCGTCCCCGTCGCCTTCCGGCGCAGGTCGCCGCGGGCCGCGTTCGCGGTCAGCGCCGCGGCCGGCACCTTCTACGTCGCCCTGGGCTGGCCCATGGTGGGGCTGGGCCTGGCCGCCCTGATCATGGTGTACTCGCTGGCCGCCTATGCCCCGCGCCGCCACTCGCTCGTGGGCCTCGCCGCCGTCGAGCTGGTCCTGCTCGCCTCGGCCGTCGTAGGGACGGACCACCCCCAGATCGACACCCTGCTCGGCAACCTGCTCGTCGTCACCGCCGCCTGGGTCCTCGGCGACGGGGCGCGACGGCGACGGGAGGATGCCGTCTCCGAACAGCGGCGCCTGGCCCACCGGGCCGTCGCCGAGGAGCGCCTCCGCATCGCTCGCGAGCTGCACGACGTCGTGGCCCACAGCATGAGCGTCATCGCCGTCCAGGCGGGGACCGGGCGGCTGGTGATCGACGACGATCCCGAACACGCCCGCCGGGCTCTGACGTCCATCGAGGAGACGAGCAAGGAGGCGCTGGCCGAGATGCGGCGGCTCCTGGGAGTGCTTCGGGAGGACACACCCGACGTGGCCGCTCTGGCCCCCGTGCCGACGCTCGACGACCTCGACCGACTCGTCGCCCACGCCGTCGAGGGAGGCACTCCGGTGGACGTCCAGGTGGACGGCGACCGCCGGGGGACGCCGGCCGGGATCGAGCTGGCCGCGTACCGCGTCCTCCAGGAGGCGCTGACCAACGTCCGCCGCCATGCGCCCGGTGCCCGAGCCCGGGTCCGCCTCACCTTCGATGCCGAGGAGCTGGTCGTGGCCGTGGAGAACCCCCTGGCCGACGGCGACCGGGCTGGCGACCGGGCACCGAACCAGGTGGACCAGAAGGGCGGCCACGGGCTGATCGGGATGCGGGAACGGGTCACGGTCTACGGCGGCGCGTTTCAGGCCGGCCCCCGGCCCGACGGGACGTTCCGGGTGACCGCCCGCATTCCGTACCGGCCGGGGGACGGGGAACCATGAGCGTCCGCGTGGCCGTCGCCGACGACCAACCTCTCGTGCTGGAGGGGTTCGCGACCATCGTCGGCCGGGCGCCGGACCTGGAGCTGGTCGGCCAGGCCGCCGACGGCGAGGAGGCCGTGCGCCTCGCCCGTGAGCGCCGTCCCGACGTCTTCCTCATGGACGTGCGCATGCCAGTGCTCGACGGGATCGAGGCCACCCGCCGGATCACCGCCGACCCGGAGACCGCCGGCGTACGGGTGCTCATCCTGACGACGTTCGACCTCGACGAGTACGTCTTCTCGGCCCTGAGGGCCGGTGCCAGCGGCTTCCTCCTCAAGGACGTCGGGCCCGAGGCGCTACTCGACGGCGTCCGCGTCGTCGCCGCCGGCGAAGCCCTGCTCGCGCCCCGCGTGACCCGCCGGCTGGTCGAGCAGTACAGCCGTCGCCCCCAGGGTGTGCCGCTCGACGACCGGGCGCTCTCGGTCCTCACCGACCGGGAGCGGGAGGTCCTCGCCCTCGTAGGCAGGGGACTCTCCAACCGGGAGATCGCCGAGCGTCTGTTCATGAGCCCGGCCACGGCGAAGACCCACGTGGTCCGGGCCATGTCGAAGCTCCACGCCGGCGATCGAGCCCAGCTGGTGGTCATCGCCTACGAAACGGGCCTGGTGAGCCCGGGAAGCTGAGGGTCAACCGACTGGTGTAGGCGCGTACCTCGACGGGTGAACGCCGGAAAGATCCCTCAGGGTGACGACAGGGGGGACGGCCTCCGTCACTCTCCGCACATGGACACCATCGTCGTCGAGGAGCTCACCAAGCGCTTCGGGCCGGTGCTGGCCGTCGACCGGCTGAGCTTCTCGGTCGGGACCGGGCGGGTGACGGGCTTCCTCGGCCCCAACGGAGCGGGGAAGACGACGACCCTCCGCATCCTGCTCGGCCTGGTACGGGCGTCAGCCGGATCGGCGACCCTCCGGGGCCTGCCCTACGCCGACCTTCCCGACCCCGCCAGGCAGGTCGGTGCCGTCCTCGAGGCGATCTCGTTCCATCCCGGCCGGCGGGCGCGCGACCACCTCCGCATCCTGGCCACCGCTGCCCGCCTCCCACGGGCCCGCGTGGAGGAGACCCTCGCCCTCGTGGGGCTGGCCGACGCCGGGCACCGCCGGGTCGGAGGGTTCTCCCTCGGCATGCGCCAGCGTCTGGGCCTGGCCACCGCCCTGTTGGGGGACCCCGAGATCCTCGTCCTCGACGAGCCGACCAACGGTCTCGACCCTGACGGCGTTCGCTGGCTGCGCACGCTGCTGCGGCAGCTGGCGGGCGAGGGCCGGACGGTTCTCGTCTCGAGCCACCTGCTGTCCGAAGTGGCCCAGACCGTGGACGACGTGGTCATCATCGACGACGGGCGCCTCGTCGCCCAGGGCTCCCTCGCCGAGGTGGCCCGACACGCCGCCCGCCGGTTCAGCGTCCTCCTGCGCTCACCCCAGGCGACCGAGCTGGAGCGGGTGCTCACCGCCGCCGACCTCGAGGTCGCCGTCGACCGGGACGGCGCCCTCGTCGTGTCCGGGGCCACGCCCGACGTCGTGGGCCGGGCCGTCGCCCAGGCCGGGCTCACCCTCTACGAGATGCGCCCGATCGACCACAGCCTGGAGGACGTCTTCCTCCAGCTCACCACTCGCCAGGGGAGCCGGTCATGACCGCACTGCTGCGGGCCGAGGCGCGGAAGACAGTGACGACCCGCTCGACGCTCGCCGTCGTCGGAGCCGTCGTCGCCTATCCGGCCCTCGGGCTGTTGCCCGCCGTCCTCGCCGCCGGGGCGCCGGCCGTCGACGAGGGAACGCTTCTGGCGGTCCTGCGGGGCGGCGCCGACGTCGTGGTCATCGCCGCCCTGCTCCTGGGGATACTCGCCGCCGCCGGGGAGTACCGGCACGGCACGATCGTCCCCATCCTCCTCGTCGCCCCCCGGCGGGAGCGATTCGTGGCCGCCAAGCTCGGGTCCCAGGCGGCACTGGCGGCGGTGCTGGCCCTCGCCGTGAGCGCGGTCGGACTGCTCGCCGGAGGGTGGTACCTCGCCGGCCGGGACGTCTCCGTGAGGGTGCTCTCGGCCGACGTGCTCGGCACCGTGGGCGCGGTGGTCCTGGTGGCCTCGCTGTACGCGACCATCGGTGCCGCCGTGGGCGCCCTGGTGAGGAACCAGACCGCAGCGGTGGCCGGCGCGCTGATCTGGGTGCTCGCGGTCGAGAACGTCGTCCCCCTGGTCCTGCGCAGCCCGGGCCTGAAGCGCTGGCTACCCGGCGGCGCCGTCGACCGCCTGCTCCACGTCGCCGACCCCCTGGCGGGCACGGGCGGTCCGTGGGCCGCTCTGGTCGCCCTCGCCGGCCTGACCGCCGTGCTCGCCGCCGGCGCCGCCCTGTTCACCAGGTCCGCGGACGTCCGGTGACCCGCCCACAGAGAAAGGGGTAGGGCGCCCTCGTCTACGTCCTCTTCGGGCGCCCTCGGGCCGATGCCCCGGCGGGGATCGCCGGGCGTTGACCCCCTGCGTCGGCCAGCGGGGCGGCCAGGTGGGCGGCGGCCCCCCGTCAGTCGCCGCCGAAGCTCTCGAGGAGCTTCGTGAGCAGGTCGGTGAGCTGCTCGGCGCCGCCCGGGCCCAGTCCCTCGAGCCCCCCGAGGCCTCCCAGCCCGCCGGCTTGGGCGCCCAGGTCCTCGTCGCCGTGGGCCTCCTCCATCCAGCGGCGCCAGAGCCCCTCGATCTCGGCGGCGCGGGAGGGGGCGCTGGCCACCAGGGCGGAACGCAGCCCCCCGGGCGTCGCCATCCGGAAGGCGTTGGCCTCGGCGTAGCGGCGCAGGGCGGCGAGCACGGTCTCCTCGCCCAGCAGCGAGCGCAGCCGCTCGAACAGCTCGGGGGCCTTTCCGTACACGACCGCGCCGTACTGGCGGGACGAGGCGAAGTCGGTCGTGGCCTGGTCGGCCCGGGCGTCGGGCTCGCCGAGGGCGCGGAGCATCCGGTACTGACCGGTGGTGTTGAAGGCACACACCCGCTGGGCGTCCTCGGGGAGGTGCACCCGGAACGAGACGCAGGCCGAGAACTGGGCGAGGGGCTCGTCGACGGCCGGCGCGGCGATCGAGTCGTTGCCGACGAGGGCGTGCCACCACTCGTGGCCCACCTCGTGGGCGACGACGAAGGCCCGCAGCGTCCCCAGCACCGCCGGGTCGAGGACCCCGGCCAGGCCGCCCAGGCCCTCTCCGTCCCCGAGCCCGCCGAGGAGGTCCTCGAGACCGGCCAGCCCTTCGAGCCCCTCCAGCCCGGGCAGGCCGCCGGCGAAGAAGGACTGGGCGATCCACACCGCGCCGGGCCACTCCATGCCCCCCACCCCCGAACCCAGCGGCACATCCACGACGTCGAGCTCCGACCACGGGTAGGGGCCGAAGGCGGCGGCCAACGCGGAGAGGGCATCACTGGTCTCGCGACCCACGTCGGCGGCGGCCCGGGCGTCGGCGGCCTGGCTCACCACCCGCACCGTCGTCTCCCCGGCGCGGGTCTCGCTCACCTCCACGGCCCTGCCCACGTAGACCGACAGGTCCCGCAGCCCGACGCCCTCCTCGGCGTAGACGGTGCGCCCCCGGTCGGTCCGCCGGTCGGTGGTCACGCCGCCGCTGAACAGCTTCCATTCGCTCGGGACCTCGATCCGGGCCGAGATCAGCGCGGCCGGGAAGTTGGCGATGTCCCCGAATCCCTTGGGGTCGGGATCGTCCCGCCCCCCGGGCGCGATCCACACCGGGAACCAGTGACCCAGGGCCAGGCCCCCCTCGTGGCGGCTCAGCAGCCCGATCTCGGCCGGTTCCAGGCCACCGCCGGCGAGGGCGGCCAACGGGTCGTCACCGGTCTCGGAGAGCCCGACGGTGTAGGCGAAGTCGAGGCGGACCCTCAGCCGGTCCCGTTCACCCTCGCCCGCCGGCCGTGGCAGGGTGAGCAGCGACCGGTCGAGGGCGGGCTCGACCTCCTCGCCGTCGACCTCCACCCGGTCGAAGCGGAACCCGGTGGCCAGGGCGGGCAGGGC
>DASZOE010000490.1:0-2376 GCA_035550945.1 Acidimicrobiales bacterium | reverse complement strand
GGATCGGTGGCGTAGACCTTGACGTAGAGCTGCCGCCCGCCGGCGTCGTACCAGAAGCTCGAGCGGTCCTCGGAGCGCAGGTCCGCGAGGCTCGTCGCCGCGCCCCCGCGGCACCAGCTGGTTCCCGCCAGGTCGCAGCCGTACTTGGTGACCTTTGGCGGCACCGGGTAGGCGACCCTGAGCAGCCCCCACTTGGCGCTCCCCCTGTAGAGTACGAAGCGCAGCTTCTGCGGGGTGGCGCCGTTGTACTCCACGCCGTACTCCCGGTTGGGGAGGATCGTCGACTCGGCGGTCGTGTCGTCGCTCGTCGCGCCCCAGAGGGTCTGCGTCTTGGCGACTTCAAACCGTGTGAGCCGCAGCGGCTTGATGTCCGCCGGGTCGCCGTCGCCCGTACCGACGCTTAGGCTCGCGTAGTCGGTCGGCGCGCACACGTACCGTTCCAGTCGCCACGCAGGGCGTCGCTTCGGCCGAGGCAGGTCGGGTCGGCGAGGAACGGCTTGTTCGCCGCGACGACGGCCTTCGGTGTCCCGGTCACCGAGCCGTCGGTGTCGACGAACACGGCGGAGGCGTCGCCGTCCTTGCCCGGCACGGGATCCGGCATGTACACGCGCTTGGCGTCGACGAAGCGGGCCCCGGCGGCGTAGTTGCGGGGGTGCAGCCCGAAGGCGTCAGCCAGCAGGCAGCCGAGCCCACTCGCCTCTCGCAGCGCGTTGGGCGCGTAGTTGGCGAAGGTCGTGCTCTCGGTCCCCACCCGCCCGTCGTAGAACTCGAAGCCTCGGATCGGGAAGTCGCGCTCCCAGGGTCGCGGGAGGCTGCGCCCGTCGACGCCGACGCGGCCGGCCGAGGCGTCCCACGGGTACGGCGTGCCCTTGTTGGCCGTCTCCCCGACGACGAGCGACCCCGACAGCACGCTCGCGTCGGACGCGAACGTCGCGCCGATCCCGTTGTCGGCCAGAACGGCGTCGCTCACGCGGTGGTTCTCGCCGCGCAGTCAGACCGCGCGATAGCGGTGCTTGTACGCCGTGAGTCCCGTGAAGCGAGCCTCGACGGGTGAGGAGTCGGGCTCGTCGCGCCCCGGCGGCGTCGGGTTGGCACGCGGGTCGTAGTAGGTCGTCTCGCTGGTTCCGTCCGGCCGCGGGCCGCGGTCGACGTGCAGCCCGTCGCCCCCGTTCGAGTGGGCGAGGTCGTCGGCGAACTCGCCGAGCGGAGTGCGTCGCGGCCAGATGCGTGGAGAGCCCAGTCGGGTGCGCGGGAAGGGCGTACCAGAAGCCGAAGCCCTCGGATCCGCCGGCTACGTTTCCCCTCACGGTGTTGTCGGGGTTCGTGATCAAGTAGGTGGCGGCGTCGCTGTCGCTCGGCAGGAGCCGCTGGCCCGACGGCGGACGCCTGGTGCGAAAGCCCAGGTTGCCCTCGAGCGTGTTGTCGACCCCTGCGCCGTCCTCGAAGAAGTACCCGTGGCCGATGTGGTCGAAGCAGGTGTTGCCGGCGATGCGGAGCCGGTTGGTTCCGTGCACGGTGACGCAGCGGTTGTAGGTGTGATGGAGGCTTGAGCCCTCGAGGTACGACCCGCCGCCCGCGTCCCCCAGCATGTGGAAGTGGATCGGGTAGCGGCGAAGGACGCCCTTCTGGCCCATGCGCGTCAGCTCGGCGCCCTCGATCCGCGCAACGCCCCGTTCATGACCATGACCTGGCCGCCGAAGCCGTCGGCCGACGAGCTCTCCTCGCCCTCGATCCGCACGTTGCGCCAGAGCAGGGCGACCTCCGCGCGCTCGTCGACCGTGCGGCCGTCGACCGCCTGGCGCGCGCCGAAGTGCTCTTAGTCGAGCGGGCGGCTGAGCGTGACCGTCGCGCCCGAGACCGACGTGATCGTCGCCTCCTCGGCCTGGTCGGTCGAGGAGATCGCGATCCGGTCGCCGGCCCGCCAGCCGGGGTCGCGGTCGAGCGTGAGCGCCCTCGCGCCCTTGGGGGCGGTCGCGCCGAGGTGCTTCCAGCCGGGGCGCTCCTCGCCGTGGACCTCGAGCGTCCCGCCCATCACGCCGAGCACCTTGGGCCCCATACCCATGACGTTTTGGCTCGGGTCGGTCCCGGTGAGCTCGATCCGCGCGCGCTTGGATAACGGCTTGTCGGCCGCCCCGATCTGAAGCTTTCCGTGGACGATCACCCAGTCGGAGGTGAGGGTGAGGTAGTCGTCGTCGAAGAGAGCGTGCCGTGGACCTCGAGCCCGGCGAGCGGAGGGGTGGTGCGATCGAGAAGCACCGTCTTGCCGGCCGGAATCGTGACCGTGTCGCCCGCCTCGGGCACGCCGGCGGTGCCCCAGGTGGCGGGATCGGACCAGCGCTCGGTCCCATCGGGGCCCGGGGGCGGAGCGGGTGGCGG
>DASZOE010000489.1:0-2070 GCA_035550945.1 Acidimicrobiales bacterium | reverse complement strand
CGGGCTGTCGCACGGCGCATGGCTGCGTGGAGCCGCCCTCGCCCTGGAAGCAGCGCACCCGGTCGAACTCGAACGGGGCGACGAGATGGACCTCGACGTCGCCCAGGGGGACCTCCCACGACGTGCCGACCCCATCCCACGCCACCCGGCCCTCGGCGGTCAGCGTCTCGAGGGGGTACTCGATGGTGTAGCGGTGGCGCCCGGAGACTTTGCGGTCCGGGTCGCCGATGCGGATGCGGGTCTCGTTCCGGCTCGTGCCCATGAGGAGCACCTCGTGGGGGGCGGTGGCCGAGCGGACGACGACGTCGGCGTCGCGCCGGAGCTCGGGCACATGGCGGAAGATGCCGTGGCGCCGCTTGGTACCGAAGTCGTAGTCGATGACCTCGACGATGCGGGCGTGGCCGTCGTTGCCGATCCGGGCGACGGCCCACAGCGCCGTCACCCGCTCGCCGTCCCCGGCGTAGGCTCCCACCGCGGCGGTGCCGCCGGCGACGACGAGACCCAGGGCCAGACGGAACGCGTCGATCTGCCGGTGGGTCTTCGTGCGCATGCCGGCGAGGAACGCCTCCACGACGGGGACGGTAGACGACCGCGCCGCTCTTCAAGCGTGCACCAGCGGCCGACCCAATCTGCGGGAAGATGCAGGCGCGATGCGCCTCCCGATACGAACGAAGCTGGCCCGCCTTGGCGGCGCGTCCTGGTTGGCTGAATATGCCCTGTGGGGCACGACGGGTTTACCGAGAATGCGAGACGTCACAGGGTGAGGGGGAAGCACATCAGGCGCGCCTTCGGACGCCGCTTTCTGCTGTCGCACCTGCCTCGCCCGAGCACGACAGATCGAGGTGGCATGCGGTGTTCGGCGGCGCCACGTGGCTCGACTGGCTCCGACCCTCAACACCGGTTCAGTGATCGAGGTGATCCAGGACGAGCTGAGCGACGTGTTCGCCGCTTTCGACAGCGCCCTCCATCGAGTCGGGCCAGCTGCTTCGCTCCGACGCAGCGAACCACACCGGACCTTGCCCATGGTCAAGGGCCGGACCGAGCTCTGTGAGCTGCCCAGGCGCGTAGGCGATGTAGGTGCCCCGCACATGCGGCTGCATGGTCCAGTTGACGACTTCGAGATCTCCCAGCTGCGTCGGCGCGAGCTCGAACGCCGAAGCCAGTTCCTCACTGAGCTCCCCGTCTGAGGGCACCCCATCGCCCAAATCCGGTGCCTCACCGGCGAGCATCGGTCCGATCCGCCAGGCTGTCTTGAGGTGCCGGCCGCCGAACACGGTGCGCCAGCGCGCCGGACGGGCGAGAGCACGGGCCACGATCTTCGCCGCCCCGCCGAACCGCAGTTGCTCCACCGCCCGCTGATGTTCCGGGCGCAAAGGGGCCTCGAAACGGATGTGACCGATCGCTGGCAGTGGGACCGCCACGACCGCTGCGACGGCTTCGACCTGCTCACCACCAGAGGTGACGACGACAGGCTCGGTCTTGCCGTAGGCGGCCACGGCTGACACCGGGCAGCCCCGCCGGACGGCCCCACCGAGTTCTTGGTGGAGCCGCTCAGCCAGGCGGTAGCTGCCTTCCGAGACGATGTAGGCGCGAGTGTCGCGAAGAGCGCGCACCAAGCCTCCCGGCCGGGACAACCACCAGGCAAGCTGGAGCATCGACAGCCGGACGAGTGGCACTGCGGCCAGCGCTTCGAGCTGCCCCCGTATCCACACGGCGTCAGACCCCTCCACCACCCCGTTGTCATCGAGAAAGGAGGCAACCGAGGATGCGTCGAGCTCCGTTGCCAGCGGTGCCTCCCACGGCCGCACTCCAGGAACGGACCGGGCGGTGCGGGACAGCCGCCAGCTCACCCGGACCAGGGTCCTCAACCCCGGGGGGATCCGACCGTGTCGGTCAAGGTGCTGCATCCGCCACCGGACGGGCGCCGATTCGAGGCGAGTCCGCATCAGGTCGACACCCAACTGCGACGCCAGTGCGCGAATCCGGCGGTGCTGAGCAGCGATGAACGTCCCGCCACAGTCCAACGGTCCGGTCCCCGACGTCGTCGGGCGCACGCGGCCGCCGCCCCTG
>DASZOE010000488.1:0-2213 GCA_035550945.1 Acidimicrobiales bacterium | reverse complement strand
GCCGGCGCCCCATCGTGGCCGTCACCGGCACCAACGGGAAGACGACGGTGACCGCCCTCATCACCGACATGCTTCTCGCCTCCGGGCGGACGGCGGTAGCCGGGGGCAACATCGGCTTCCCGCTCTCCGACGCCGTCCGCCGCGACGTCGACGTGGTGGTGGCCGAGGTCTCGTCGTTCCAGCTGTGGTGGACAGACACCTTCCGCCCCGTCGTCGCGGTGTGGCTCAACCTGGCCGAGGACCACCTGGACTGGCACCCCGACCTCGACGCCTACGTGGCGGCCAAGGCCCGCATCTGGGCCCACCAGCACAAGGACGACCTCATCGTCGTCAACATCGACGACCCGATCGTGGCCGGGCAGGTCGCGGGCGCCCCCTCCCGGGTCCAGACCTTCGGCCTCGCCAGGCCGGCCGACTGGCACGTCGCCGACGGCGAGCTCCGGGGGCCGCCGGGCCGGCTCCTCCCCGTGGCCGAGCTGCGCCGGTCGCTGCCCCACGACGTGAGCAACGGTTTGGCGGCGGCGGCCGCCGCCCTCAGCGCGGGCGGCACCCTCGAAGGTGTGCGCACCGCCCTGCGCACGTTCGGCGGCCTTCCCCACCGCCTGACCCTGGTGGCCGACGCCGGCGGGGTGCGCTGGTACGACGACTCCAAGGCCACGAACCCCCACGCCGCCCTGGCCGCCATCTCCGGCTTCGACTCCGTCGTCCTGGTGGCGGGGGGGCGGAACAAGGGCCTCGACCTGGGCGTGCTGGTCAAGGGCGCGGACCGGATTCGCGCCGTGGTCGCCCTGGGCGAGGCCGGCCCCGAGGTGGAGGCGGCCTTCGACGGCGTCCGGCCCGTCACCCGGGCCCCGCCCATGGCCGAGGCCGTGCGGGCCGCGGCCGCCGCCGCCCGTCCCGGCGACGCCGTGCTCCTCTCACCCGGGTGCGCGTCGTTCGACCGGTATCGGTCGTACGCGGAGCGGGGCGACGACTTCGCGGCCGCCGTGGGCCGCCTGCTCGGCGAGGGGATGCTGTGAGCTCGGCCCCGCCGGTACGGGCGCCAGCGCCCGCCGGCCGGCCGGAGCACGGGTGGCTGGCCCTGCCCGCCCTCGTGGCGCTGCTGTGCGGGATCGGGCTCATGATGGTGCTTTCGGCCTCGTCGGTGCAGGCCCTGCGGGCCTACGGGGGGCCGTGGGTGTTCTTCCAGCGCCAGACCCTCTGGGTCGTGGCCGGGGCCGTCGGCCTGGCCGTCGCGGCGCGGGTGGACTACCGGCGGTGGCGGGCGCTGGCCCTGCCACTGACGCTCACCTCCCTGGTCCTGCTCGTGGCCGTGCTGGTCCCGTCGGTGGGCGTGCGGGCCGGCGGCGCGTCGCGATGGCTCGCCGTGGGGCCGATGCGGTTCCAGCCCTCCGAGCTGGCCAAGCTCGCCCTCCTGCTGTTCACGGCCGCCGTTCTCGCCGACCGGACGGAGCGCCGGGGCCGTGACGCGGTGGTGGTGCGGCCCGTCTTCGTGGTCACCCTTCCCGTCCTGCTCCTCGTCCTCCTCCAGCCGGACATGGGCACGGCGATGGTGACCCTGTTCGTGGTCGTGGCCGTGCTCTTCGTCGGTGGCGTCCCGCTTCCGCGGATGGCGATGCTGGGCATGGTCACCGCGGTGGGCTCCGTGCTCGTGGGCATGGCCGAGTCCTACCGCCGGGCCCGCATCTTCGCCTTCCTGAACCCGTGGGAGGACCCGACCAACACGGGCTACCAGATCGCCCAGTCGCTGGTGGCTCTCGGCTCGGGGCAGTTCACGGGCGTGGGGCTCGGGGCCAGCCGGGCCAAGTGGGGCTTCCTGCCCAACGCCCACACCGACTTCATCTTCGCCATCATCGGCGAGGAGCTGGGGCTGCTCGGCACCATCCCCGTGGTCGGCCTGTTCGGCGCCTTCGCGGTCCTCGGGGTGCGGACCGCGCTGCGGGCCCCCGACCGCTTCGGCATGCTCGTCGCCGCCGGGGTGACGGTGTGGGTCGTCGGTCAGGCCATGGTCAACATCGGCGCGGTGATCGGGATCCTCCCCGTCACCGGGGTCCCCCTGCCGTTCGTGTCGTTCGGAGGGTCGTCCCTCTTCCTCACCATGGTCGGGGTGGGCAACCTGGCCAACGTTGCCCGCCAGGGCGCGGCGCGGGATGGCGGGGGCCGGTCGGCGCGACCGCGTCCACTGGCTCATGGGCGCGTGCAGCCCCCGGGCC
>DASZOE010000487.1:0-2275 GCA_035550945.1 Acidimicrobiales bacterium | reverse complement strand
GCGGGGTCGGGCAAGACCAGGGTGCTCACCCACCGCGTCGCCTGGCTGATCCGGGAGCAGGGCATCTCGCCGTTCGAGGTCCTGGCCATCACCTTCACCAACACGGCGGCCGACGAGCTCAAGGGCCGGGTGGCGGCCCTCGTCGGGCCCGTGGCCCGGCGCATGTGGGTCTCGACCTTCCACTCCGCGTGCGTGCGCATCCTCCGGCGCGACGGCCAGCACCTGGGCTGGTCGTCCTCGTTCACGATCTACGACCAGGCCGACGCCGAGCGCCTCACGGGCTACGTCCTCCGCGACCTCAACATCGACGCCAAGCGCTTCCCGCCCCGCGCCGTCCACGCCGTCATCAGCCAGGCCAAGAACGAGGTCCTCGGCGTCGACGCCTACGCCGACCGGGCCCGCAGCATCTACGAGCGGCGCACCGCCGACGTCTACCGGGAGTACCAGCGCCGCCTGCGCGAGGCCAACGCCATGGACTTCGACGACCTCCTCCTGCTCACCGTCGAGCTGTTCCGCCGCCAGCCCGACGTCCTGGCCCACTACCAGGAGCGCTTCAGGCACGTCCTCGTCGACGAGTTCCAGGACACCAACCGGGCCCAGAACGAGATCGTCGTCCGCCTGGCCCAGGGCCACCGCAACATCTGCGTCGTGGGTGACAGCGACCAGTCGGTCTACCGCTTCAGAGGCGCCGACATCCGCAACATCCTGGAGTTCGAGGACGCCTTCCCCGACGCCACGATGATCGTGCTCGAGCAGAACTACCGCTCGTCGCAGACCATCCTCGACGCGGCCAACGCGGTCATCGCCAACAACCTCCTGCGGAAGCCCAAGGCCCTCTGGACCGAGCAGGTCGGCGGCGAGCTCATCGCCACCTACTACGCCGAGGACGAGCACGACGAGGCGGCGTGGGTCACGAGCCGCATGCGCCGGCTGCGGGAGAGCCAGAGCTACCGGTGGGGCGACATGGCCGTCTTCTACCGCACCAACGCCCAGAGCCGGGTGCTGGAGGAGCAGCTGGTGCGGGAGAACATCCCGTACAAGGTGGTCGGGGGCACCCGCTTCTACGAGCGGCGGGAGGTGAGGGACGCCCTCGCCTACCTGCGGGCGGTGGCCAACCCCCAGGACGAGGTGTCGGTCCGGCGGGTGCTGAACGTCCCGCGGCGCGGCGTGGGCGACACCAGCGTGGCCCGCGTGGAGGCGTGGGCCGCGGCCAACGGGCAGACGTTCGTCGACGCCCTCGGCCGCGCCGCCGAGGCGGGCGTCGGCGGGCGGGCGCTGGCGGGGATCAACCAGCTCCTCACGCTGCTCGACAAGCTGCGGGCGTCCGAGCACGCCGGTCCGGCGGCCCTGCTGGAGCGGGCGCTGGGCGACACCGGGTACGTGGCCGAGCTCCAGGCCGACGGGTCCATCGAGGCCCAGGGCCGGCTCGAGAACCTCGCCGAGCTGGTCGGGGTGGCCCGGGAGTTCGAAGAGGCCGCGGCCGAGGCGGGCGAGGAGGCGACCGCGTCGGCCTTCCTGGAGTCGGTGAGCCTGGTGGCCGACGCCGACGAGCTCGACGAGGAGGAGTCGAGCGTCGTCCTCATGACCCTGCACACGGCCAAGGGCCTGGAGTTCGACACCGTCTTCATCATCGGGCTCGAGGACGGCGTGTTCCCCCACCTGCGCTCGCTGGGCGAGCCCGACGAGCTCGAGGAGGAGCGGCGGCTCTGCTACGTGGGCATCACCCGGGCCCGGCGCCAGCTCCACCTCTCCCACGCCTGGAGCCGCATGCTGTTCGGGTCCACCCAGTACAACCCTCCCAGCCGCTTCCTCAAGGAGGTCCCCGAGCACCTCACCGCCCTCTTCGAGTCGAAGCGGTCCCAGGCCCGGTCGGGCCGGGAGCGCATCCTCGAGGCCGCCCTGCGGGGCACTGCGGCGGCGTCCTCGGCGGGCGGCCCCTGGCGCCCTCCCACCGATCCCGGCCTGCGTGGCCCGAACGCAGCGGGCGGTCGCCGGTCGCCGACCCCGGCCCGCACCAGCGGCGCCGAGCGCCTCGGCCTGGCCGTGGGCGACGACGTGGTGCACGGCAAGTGGGGGGAGGGCGTGATCCTCGAGATCATCGGCTCGGGGGACAGCGCCGAGGCCGTGGTGCGCTTTCCGGGGCTGGGCGAGAAGCGGCTCCTCCTCGCCTGGGCGCCGCTCAAGAAGCTCGCCCGCTGAGCGGGGAGCGTCAGGGCCCGGTCGTCGGCGTCGTCTCCGGGGCCCGGGTCGTGGGCGCCACGGGACTGCGGAGGTC
>DASZOE010000486.1:0-2655 GCA_035550945.1 Acidimicrobiales bacterium | reverse complement strand
GCCGGGGAGGCGTACCCGCCGCCACCAGTCGGCCGCTGAGCTCCGCCGGGCACCTTGCCGCACCTACATACTGAGAGTAAGGTCCGCCGCCGTGGAGTGGCTGGGGCTCCGACGACCTCACTCGATGACTGGCAGGAGTGCCATGAGCTTGGCGGGCGTGGTGGTGTCTTCTTCTTCCCCCAACTGATGCTCACCGAGGGCGCCCACGGGTACCAACTCGCGGGGGAGGGCGTCTCGGGACCGGTGCTGGAGCTACCGAGTGTGGTCGCGCCGGCTCTGGAGCCCGCGCCTCCGGCCGAGCGGCTCGCCGGGCCCGGCAGCCCGTGGTTCCGCGTCGGCAAGCGGGCGTTCGACGTCGTCGGTGCCGTCCTCGGCCTCGTCGTCTGCGCCCCCCTCGTCCTCGCCGTCGTCGCCGCCGTACGCCTCAGCTCGAGGGGCCCCGCGTTCTACTCGCAGCTGCGAATAGGCCGATATGGGCGGTATTTCCGGTGTTGGAAGTTCCGCACCATGGTGCTCGACGCCGACCACCGGCTGCTCCGGTTGCTCGAGGACTCTCCCGCCCTGCGGGACGAGTACGCCGCGAGCCTCAAGCTGCGCACCGACCCTCGCATCACCCGGATCGGGCGGTTCCTGCGCCGGACGAGCCTCGACGAGCTGCCCCAGCTCTGGAACGTGCTCAAGGGCGAGATGACCCTGGTCGGGCCGCGGCCCTTGCTGGTCGACGAGCCCGAGCGCTACGGCGACGCCCTGGACACCGTGCTGCGGGTGCGCCCGGGCCTGACCGGGATCTGGCAGGTGTCGGGCCGCAACTCGGTTCCCTACTCCGTCCGCGTCGACATGCAGGCGCAGCAGGCCGAGCAGACCGCACTGTGGCGCGACTTGGTGATCGTCCTGCGCACCGCGGTCCAGATGCTGCGCTGGCGCTCCAGCGGGGCGTGCTGAGGGACCCGCCCGGCGACCCACGGCGCGTCGTCCTGGTCACCAACGGCCTGGTGCGGGCCGGGACCGAGACGCAGATCGTCAGGCTGGCGGCGTGGCTGCGGGCCCACGGCGATGAGGTCGGCATCCTCTCCATCCTCCCGACCGCCGCCTTCGCCGACGAGCTGGCCGCCCTCCAGGTCCCCGTCGCCCACCTCCGTCTCCGCCCCCGGCTGCGGGCCGTCTCCGCCCTCGTCGGCGGCTGGCAGGTGCTGCGGCTTTGGCGCCCCGACGTCCTTGTCAGCTTCGGCTACCAGGCCAACGTGCTGGGTCGGGTGGCGGGGGCCCTGGCCGGCGTGCCCGTCCGCATCTCCTCCTTGCGGAACGAGCGCTTCGGGGGTCGGCTTCGCGAGATCGTCATCCGGGCGACGAGCTTCCTGGCCACGACCACCACGACCAACTCCCATCGGGCCGCCGAGGGCTTCGTCCGGCGCCGGGTGGTGCCCGCCGGGCGCCTGGTGGTGATCCCCAACAGCCTCGACGTGGCGGCCATCGAGGCCGGGGCCGGCGACCGGGCCACCGCCCGGCGGGAGCTCGCGGTGGGCGACGACGACTTCCTGTGGCTGGCCATGGGCCGCCTCCACCCCCAGAAGGACTACCGGACCCTGCTGACGGCGTTCGCCGACCTGGTGTCCGGGCACCCGTCGGCCCGGCTGCGCATCGCCGGCGAGGGACGGCTGCGGGCCGAGCTCCTCGACCTGCTCGAGGAGCTGGGCCTGGGCGACCATGCCTGCCTCGTCGGTCTCCGCGACGACGTGCCCCGTCTCCTCGCCGCCGCCGACGGGTTGGTCATGGCGTCGGCCTGGGAGGGCCTTCCCAACGTGGTCATGGAGGCCATGGCCGCCGGCCTTCCCGTGGTGGCGACCCGGGTGGGCGGCGTCCCGGAGCTGGTCGAGGACGGCCGGACAGGGTCCCTGGTTCCCCCTCGCGACCCGGCGGCTCTGGCCCGGGCCATGGCCGGGATCATGGCCCTTCCGCCTACGGCCCGAGCCGCCATGGGCGAGCAGGGACGGGTCACGGTGGGCGACCGGTTCTCGCCGGAGTCGGTCGGAGCCCGGTGGCTCGAGCTGCTCGACACCTCCTCGTCAGGCCCGCGGAACCGGAGGGCGCCGGCCGCCCACGGTCGCCGAGCCCGGCACCGACGGTCCCCGATGGCGCCCGCGTGACAGGATGACGACGGTCGCCATGCGCATCGCCCTCACCCTGCCGAGCCTCGCGGGCGGGGGTGCCCAGCGCATCTTCGTCGACCTGGCCCGAGGCCTGCTCGACCGCTCCGTCGACGTGGACGTGGTGCTTGTGCGCGACGAGGGCCCGCTGCGGGACACCGTCCCGCCCGCGGCCGAGGTGGTGCTCCTCGGCGGCGGCCCCGTCTCCCGAGCCGTCCCCCGGCTCGCTCGCTATTTGCGGTCGCGGCGCCCCGACGTGGTGGTCCCGGCCATCTGGCACATGAACCTGGGCGCCCTCCTAGCCGCCCGACTGGTCCGGCCCCGCGTACCGGTGGTCGTCAGCCACCACAACCAGCTCGGGCTCGCCGCTGGCCACGGCGCTCAGGCCAAGGACCGTGCCATGCCCTGGTTGGTCCGGGCCGGCTACCCGTGGGCGGACGGGGTGGTCGCGGTGTCCGAGGGGGTCGCCGTCGATCTGGCCGCTTCTGCCCGGGTCCCTCGCCAGAGCATC
>DASZOE010000485.1:0-1871 GCA_035550945.1 Acidimicrobiales bacterium | reverse complement strand
TCCTGCCCGAGCACACCACCGCCGCCTCCATGCTCGACCGCCTCCTGCACCACGCCGTCGTAATCGTCACCGAGGGCGAGAGCTACCGGATGCGGGAGGCCAAGTCGAAGGGAGGTGGGCGAGCGAAGAAGAGCACCTGAGCTCCGATTCGGCCGCACCTCCACCCGTCGGCGTCTCCGCCGAGGGCTCTACGAGGCTCTCACAGGCCGTTTTCGGAGCTCACCCGAGGTGGGGACTTTCGTTGGCCACCAGTGGGGACATCGAGATGGCCATTGACACCTAGTGACCTGAGTCGTTGATCCGCTGGCAGTAGGCAGCGAGACTGTCGAGGATCTCGTCGGCGGTCTTGTGCCAGACATAGGGCTTAGGATCGTCGTTCCAGCCTTTGATCCACGTGCGGATCGACGCGACGAGAGCGCGTACCGAGTGGTGAGTGCCTCGCTTGATCCACTTGGTGGTCAGCTCGGCGAACCAGCGCTCGACCAGGTTGAGCCAGGAGCTGTACGTCGGCGTGAAGTGCAGGTGAAAGCGGGGGTGGCGCAGGAGCCAGCGCTGGATCGACGGCGTCTTGTGGGTGGAGGAGTTGTCGAGCACGACATGCACGCTTAGGTGCTCGGGGACGGAACGGTTGATCAGGTTGAGGAACCGCTGGAACTCCTCGGCTCGGTGCCGCCCCGTCATGTCGGCGATGACCTGGCCCGAGGCGAGGTTGAGCGCCGCATACAGGTTGGTGGTGCCGTTGCGGACGTAGTCGTGGGTCCGGCGTTCAGCGACCCCCGGAAGCAAAGGCAACACCGGGGCGGTGCGGTCCAAGGCCTGGATTTGGGACTTCTCGTCGACGCAGAGCACGACGGCGGCGTCGGGCGGGTTGAGGTACAGCCCCACGATGTCGCGCACCTTGTCGATGAACTGGGGGTCGGGAGACAGCTTGAAGCTCTCCGTCTGGTGAGGCTTGAGCCCGAAGGCTCGCCAGATCCGACTGATCGCCGTCTGGTTCAGCCCCGTTGCCGCCGCCATCGAGCGTGTCGACCAATGCGTGGCGTTGACCGGCTGCTCCTCGAGCGTCTTGACGATCACTCGCTCGACGTCGGCATCGGTGATCTTGCGAGGCTGGCCGGGTCGCGGCTCGTCGTGCAGGCCGTCCAGCCCTTGGCGGGCGAACCGGCCCCGCCACTTGCCGACCGTCGAGGGGTTGCAACCCAGCTGCGCCGCGATGTCCTTGCTGGCCTCACCATCCGCGGCGGCCAGCACGATCCGGCACCGCAACGCCAGCGCCTGCGCGCTCTTGGGGCGTCGGGCCCATCGTTCCAGGACCGCCCGCTCCTCGTCGCTCAGCGTCACTTCGACCCGTGCTCCGACCATTGCGACCTCCATCGTCGTCGTTAACGATGAAATTCGCGCCCGAAGGACAGAACTCCTGCCTATTAGTGACTCAGGTCACTAGGTGATCTCGAGCATGCGCTGCAGGGCTACCCGTGCCCATTCGGCGGTTTCCTCGTCGACCTTGATCTGGTTCACGACGGTGCCCTCGACCAGGTTCTCCAGGACCCAGGCCAGGTGGGCGGCGTCGATGCGGAACATGGTCGAGCAGGGGCAGACGAGGGGGTCGAGGGAGAGGACCGTCCGGTCGGGGTGCTCGGCGGCCAGGCGCTGGACCAGGTGGATCTCGGTGCCGATCCCCAGCGTCGCACCGGGGGCCGCGGCCTCGACCGCCTTGATGATGTAGTCGGTGGAGCCGACCTGGTCGGCCAGCTGCACCACCTCGTGGCTGCACTCCGGGTGGGCGATCACGATCCCCTCGGGGTGGCGGGCCCGGAAGGCCTCGAGATGTCCGGTTGTGAAGCGCTGGTGCACCGAGCAGTGACCCTTCC
>DASZOE010000484.1:0-5039 GCA_035550945.1 Acidimicrobiales bacterium | reverse complement strand
GGCCGAGGGAGTCACTGTCCTCGACGCGCGCGGATCGACGCAGGCGCCCCGTCGCCAACGGAGCATTGAGCGTTCCCGGGACGCACATCGAGCCCGGAACACGGATCGCGCCGGGGCCGTAGTCGCGTGAGCGTGCCCGCCGTGAGCGCCACCTCGTCCCCAAACGGTCGCACCGCTACTAGAGCGACGGCGACCTCGATCTCCGCGATCGACCGAGATGGCATGCTCGGTCACGTCCTCGACCTGCCCGCTCAGCTGGCAGACGCCCGCCGGCGCATGGAGCGCTCCGACCTCCCCGTCGGCGACCTGCGCGGCGGCCTGGTCGTGTGCGGGATGGGCGGGTCGGCCATAGGCGCCGACCTCGCGGCCGCAGCGATCGGGTCGCGCGCGCGGCGCCCGATCCGGGTGGTCCGCGACTACGCGCCTGACCCGTGGATCGGCGGCGACACCCTCGTTCTGTGCGCCAGCTACTCGGGGAATACCGAAGAGACCCTCGAGGCGTTCGCGGTCGCCGGTCAGGCCGGTGCTCGTCGCGCCGTTCTGACCACGGGCGGCGAGCTAGCACAGGCGGCCGCGGCGGAGGGCGTCCCGGTGCTGGGTCTCCCGGCGGGTCTCCAACCGCGCGCCGCGGTCGCGTACATGCTTGCCGGCGTACTCGAAGCCGCTACTCGCTGTGGATCCGCACCCGACCTTGCCGCCGAGATCGACCCGACCTGTCGGCTACTTGCGAGGCTCGCTCGAGAGTGGGGGCCCGAGCAGGACTCCGAGCCCGAGCGCCTTGCCCGGAGCGTGGCCGACACGACGGTCGTCTACGGCGCCGGCCCCACCGTCCCGGTGGCCGTGCGCTGGAAGGCGCAGCTCAACGAGAATGCCAAGGTGGCCGCCTTCCACGGGGCGCTCCCCGAGGTCGACCACAACGAGATCTGCGCGTGGCGAGACGGCGGGTGCGTGCGTGAGATCGGCGCCGTGTTCCTCGAGCAAGTAGACCAGCATCCACGCGTCCAACGGCGCATCGACCTCACCGCGACGATCGCCGCCGCGGCCGGCGCGAGGGTTGAGCGCGTGCGGGCTCGCGGTGAGACCGCGCTCGAACGGACGCTTTCGCTGGTCATGCTGGGGGACTTGATGTCCGTCTACCGTGCTGTCCTCGACGGCGTGGACCCGACGCCGGTGGAAGCGATCGAGCGCTTCAAGCAGCGCCTGGCGGAAGACCCGCCAGGCGCCGCGTCTTACGGTAGTGGGGCTCGCACGGCCTACGGCGTGGTGGGCCCCGACGCTGGGGCGCAACCCATCGCTAAAGGCGAGCGAGACACGGACCGATAATCCCCAGCGATGAGTGCGTGCCCGGAGCCGCTGCCGACCGCACAAGCCGCCTGCGCTGTACGAGCGGTTTCCGTGCCTGCGAGGGGACAAAACAGACAAGCAAAGGGGTCAGGGTGGAAGGTATCGCTCGTGGCGACCTTTCTCGGCGTGGTCGTGGCAACCCTCGTGGTCGCGCCGCCGCCAGCTTCGGCGGCGATTTCGAGGACGCAGGTCGTCGCTCCCGCCGGCGACGCCTTCGTGAGCGCGGCACGGCCGCGCACCAACTTCGGCTCGGCTGGAGAGCTCCGCGTGGACGGCCGCCCGCGCGAGCGCGCCTATGTCCGCTTTCGCTTGCCGACCCTACACGGTAAGTTGACGCGCGCCACCCTTCAGGTCTTCGCCCGCACGACCTCTTCCCAAGGGTACGTCGCCCGCGGCATGTCGGGGCCCTGGAGCGAACGAAGCGTAACGTTCACAACTCCCGTTGGCCTGGCGGCTCAGCGGACGGCGTCGGGGCCGGTTCGCGGCGGTGTTTACAAGAACATCGACGTCACCACCCTGGCACGCGGCCGGGCGACCTTGAACGTGGCTCTGACTACCGGAGCGACGCGGCGGGTGCGGCTGGCGAGCCGTGAGTTCGTCGGGAGGCGGCCGCCACGGCTCGTCCTCACGACGGTCCCGTTCGACACGACCCCGCCCGAGACGACCATCACAGGCGGCCCGACCGATCTGACGCGGAGCGCCTCGGCCAGCTTCCGGTTCGCCGCGAGCGAGCGAGGGTCGCGACTTCAATGCCGTCTCGACACGGGCGCCTTCGAGCCCTGTAGCTCGCCCAAGGACTACACGGGCCTTGAGGACGGCGTTCACCTCTTCGCTACCCGTGCGATCGACGCCGCGGGGAACCCGGACCCGACCCCTGCGAGGCGCATCTGGACGATCGACAGCAAACCACCCGAGGCCCCGCTCATCACGAGCCCGGCGGGCGACGGCACGACCCGGGCGCGCACGGTGGTGGTGTCCGGGACCGCCGAGGCGCACAGCAGCGTCGAGCTCTTCGAGGGGCCGACATCTAAGGGGATCACCACCAGCGACACCGACGGTCGCTGGAGCCTCGAGCTGACGAACCTCACCGAGGGCGACCACTCGTACACGGCGACCGCCAGCGACGCCGCGGGCAACACTTCTGCCGCTTCGAGCGCCCGGACGGTGACGGTCGACACCACCCAGCCCGAGACCACCATCGACTCGGGCCCCTCCGCCACGACCAACAGCCGCTCGGCCCAGCTTGCCTTCTCGTCATCAGAACATGGCTCCACCTTCGAGTGCCGCCTCGACGCCGGCGCCTTTGCGCCCTGTGACTCGCCCAAGGACTACGCCGACCTCCCCGACGGCCAGCACACCTTCGAGGTCCGCGCCACCGACGCCGCCGGTAACCTCGACGCCACTCCGACGAGCCGCACGTGGACGGTCGACGGGACGCCGCCGTCGGCCAGCATCTCGAGCCCCCCTTCGGGCACGACCTACACGAGCGCCCAGGCCGTCCAGATCGAGGCCGCAGTCTCGCCGGACACCCAGCGGGTCGAGTTCTACGACAACGGCGCGCGCAAGGGCAGCGAGGACACCGATCCCTTCGCCTTCAGCTGGTCGATCGACCAGGCCGAAAACGGCACCCACAGCTGGACGATCAAGGCCTTCGACGCGGCCGGCAACGTGAGCGCCGAGTCGGCGCCGGTCACGCTCGACGTCAACATCGCGGGCGGCGGGGGCGGCACGAGCCGGTCGGTGACCGCGAGCGCCGAGACCGCGCCGGTCGCGGGCAGCGGCGACGCGGCCGACGACCCCGCGGTCTGGCTCCATCCCACCGACACCTCGAAGAGCACGATCATCGGCACCGAGAAGGTCGACGGGGGCGGCATCGTGGTCTATGACCTCGCCGGCAACCAGCTCCACAAGTACTCCGACACAAAGCCCAACAACGTCGACCTGCGCTACAACTTCCCGCTCGGGGGAGAGCGCGTCGGCCTCGTGGCGGCGAGCAACAACCAGTCCACAAAGACGCTGCGCCTCTACAAGGTCGATCCCTCGACTCGGGGCCTCGAGCACGTGTCCGCGCGGGAGATCGCCACCGGGGTTGCGGCCGGACTGTGCATGTACCACAGCCCGACGAGCGGCAAGTACTACGCCTTCATCGGCGACAACAGCGGCACGGTCCAGCAGTGGGAGCTGTCTGAGAGCTCCGGCAAGGTCGACGCCACCAAGGTCCGCACGCTCCGGCTGGGCTCGACGACCGAGGGCTGTGTCGCCGACGACGAGACCGGCGATCTCTACATCTCCGAGGAGGACGTCGCGATCTGGAAGTACGGTGCCGAGCCCACGGACGGCGCGACGACGGCGGACCGCACGAAGGTCGACGACCTGACCGGCGACGGCGGCCACCTCACCAACGACATCGAGGGCCTCTCGATCTACTACGGCAACGGCGGGACCGGCTATTTGCTCGCCTCGAGCCAGGGCTCGAGCGACTACGCCGTCTATGACCGCCAGTCCGGCGACTACGTGACCCGCTTCTCGGTGGTCGACGGGGCGGTCGACGGGTCCTCCTACACCGACGGCATCGACGTCACGAACTTCCCGCTCGGAGGGGCGTTCCCCGAGGGCATGTTCGTCGCCCAGGACGACAAGAACACGAGCCCGAGCGCTAACCAGAACTTCAAGCTCGTTCCCTGGGGCCAGATCGCCCGGGGCGGCAGCCCGGCGCTGAAGGTCGACACGAGCTGGGATCCGCGCCAGGTCGGCGCTCCGCCGGGCGGTGACGGAGGGGGAGGCGGCGATGGCTCGGGGCCGACCACCTACTACGTCGACAGCGCGGACGGAAGCGACACCAACGCCGGCACGTCGGAGGGAGCGGCGTGGAGGACGCTCGACAAGGCGAGCACCGCAGACCTGTCGGCCGGCGACCGCCTGCTGCTCGAGCGCGGCGGCGCGTGGACCGGTCAGCTCGAGGTGACAGAGAGCGGAACGGCCGACAAGCCGATCGAGATCGGCGCCTACGGGAGCGGAGCGGCGCCCAAGGTCACCGGCAGCGACGACTGTGTCGAGCTCGCGGGAGCGTTCGTCACGGTCAAAGACGTCCACGTCGACGACTGCCGCTACGCGGGGATCAGCGTCAGAGGCGACGACAACCACATCGAGGGCACCCGGATGACCGGAAATATCGCCGGCGTCTACGTCCGCTCGGGGGCCTCGCGCACCAAGATCCTCGACAGCGACCTAGTCGACAACGACAAGATGTCCGACAGCGCCTGCGGCGGCCCGGGCGACTCGGGAGCGTTCGCGATCCTCCTCCACGGCGACCACACCGAGATCGCCCGCAACGAGATCTCCGGCAGCGACGCCTACTCGTGCGAGTACGGGCGCGACGGCGCCGCGGTCGAGGTCTACGGCGGGACGGACAACGACATCCACCACAACCTCGCCGTCGACAACGACATCTTCACAGAGCTCGGGGAGGCCGGCTCGGCCAACAACACCTTCGCCTACAACGTCGTGCGCTCGTCGCTCGCCGACTCCCGCTTCCTCGTCACGCGCGGGGCCGAGGGCACTCGGGGGCCGGTGCTGGGCACGAAGGCCTACAACAACACGGTACGGCTGACCGGCGCCACCAGCCAGGGCTTCGTATGCCACGACGGCTGCTCGAGCGACATCCTGCGGATGCGCAACAACATCGTCGAGGCGGT
>DASZOE010000483.1:0-2392 GCA_035550945.1 Acidimicrobiales bacterium | reverse complement strand
CCTCGGGCTTCGCCACCCGGGTCATGAGCGAAGCCAGGGCGTCGGCCGCCCGCTTGCCCGAATGGATCACCGCCGCCACCTCGGCCGCGATCGGCGTCTCCACCCCGACCCGGGCGGCCAGCTCGACAACGGCCAGGGAGCTGCGCACGCCCTCGGCGACCATGCGGGTGCCGGCCGTGATCTCGGCGATGGACCGGCCCCGGCCCAGCTGCTCACCGACCCAGCGGTTGCGGCTACGGCCGCTCATGCAGGTGGCCACCAGGTCGCCCATGCCGGCCAGGCCCGAGAAGGTCATCGGCGAGCCGCCCAGGGCCACGCCCAGGCGGGTGAGCTCGGCCAGCCCCCGGGTGATGAGGGCGGCCCGAGTGTTGGCGCCGAAGCCCATCCCGTCGGCTATCCCGGAGGCGATGGCCATGACGTTCTTGAGAGCGCCGCCCAGCTCGCAGCCCACCAGGTCGGCGTTGGTGTACACCCGGAACGTCTCCGTGGAGAAGAGCTGCTGGAGCTCGGTGGCCAGCCCGTCGTCGGCCCCGTTGCCGCTCGTGGCCGCCACCACGCTGGCCGTCGGGTGCCCGAGGCCCACCTCCTCGGCCAGGTTGGGCCCGGTGAGGACCGCGTAGGGCCGGCCGGGGGCGACCTCGGCGACCACCTCCGTCATCCGCTTCAGCGTCCTCTGCTCGACGCCCTTGGCCACGGTGACGACCGGCGTGGCCGTCCCCAGGTGGGGGGCGGCCGCGGCCATCACCGCCCGGAAACCGTGGGAGGGGACGGCCATCACCACCAGGTCGGCGCCGGCCACCGCCTCGTCCAGGCGACCGGTGGCGACGAGGTCCTCGGGGAGGGCCAGGTCGACGACGTAGTCGGGATTGCGGTGATGGCGGACGACATGGTCCGCGACCTCGGGCCGGCGGGCCCAGAGGACGGTGGGCACCCGGGCGCAGAGCATCCCGGCCAGAGTGGTGCCCCACGAGCCGGCGCCGAGCACCGCCACTCTGTGCAGCGTGTCTCCTCCCATCCGGCTCGTGCCACCTTAGGAGACAGCCCGTCTACGGTGTCGCAGGTCTGGGCGACGATGCAGCCGATCAGCGACGACAGAGACGCTCCGCTCCGAGAGGGGGCCGCCGGCACCTCTGACGCGGGCCTGACCGAGGAGGAGGCGGCCCGGCGCATGGCCGCCGGCCTCGGCAACACCGCGCCGCCGGGGACCAGCCGCAGCGTCGCCGACATCGTCCGAGCCAACGTGATGACCCGGTTCAACGCCCTGCTGGGCGGCCTGTTCGTCCTCGTCCTGGTCGTCGGACCCATCCAGGACGCCCTCTTCGGGCTGGTCATGGTGGCCAACAGCGGCATCGCCATCATCCAGGAGGTCCGGGCCAAGCGCACCCTCGACGGCTTCAAGGTGCTGACCACGCCCCAGGCCAGCGTCCTGCGCTCGGGCCAGACCCGGCCCATCCCCGTGCACGAGCTGGTCGAGGGCGACGTGATCGAGATCGGCGCCGGCGAGCAGGTGGCGGTGGACGGCAGCGTGCTGACCGCCTCGGGGCTGGAGGTGGACGAGTCCCTGCTCACCGGCGAGTCGCAACCGGTGGGCAAGGCGCCCGGCGACGAGCTGCTGTCGGGCAGCTTCGTCGTCGCCGGCGGGGGCCGCTTCCGGGCCACCCGGGTGGGGCCGAAGTCCTACGCCAACACCCTGGCCGCCACCGCCGGCCAGTACACCCTCGTCCACTCCGAGATCCGGGCCGGGACCGACCGCATCCTGCGCTGGGTGACCTGGGCCCTGGTGCCCACCGCCGTCCTCCTCTTCGCCAGCCAGCTCCGGCGGGAGGCGACGAGCGACGCCATCCGGGGGGCGGTGGCCGGGGTCGTCGCCATGATCCCCGAGGGCCTCGTCCTCCTCACCAGCCTGGCCTTCGCCCTGGGCGTCGTCCGCCTGGGGAAACGCAAGGTGCTCGTGCAGCAGCTCCCGGCCATCGAGGTGCTGGCCCGGGTCGACGTGGTGTGCGTCGACAAGACCGGGACCCTCACCGAAGGGAAGCTCCGGGTAGCCGAGGTCGTGAGCCTGGAGGACGACCACCGGGAGCCGTTGGCCGCCCTTGCCGCCCTGGCATCGGCCGAGCCGAGTCCCAACGCCACGCTCCGGGCCATCGCCCAGGCCTTCGACGCAGGGCCCGACTGGGGCGCCGAGGCGTCGATGCCCTTCTCGTCGGCGCGTCGTTGGAGCGGGGCCACCTTCGCCGGCCACGGCACGTGGGTCCTCGGCGCGCCCGACCTGCTCCTCGGGCCCGCCCACCAGGACGCGCGGGCGCTCGTCGACGCCTACAGCGAGCGGGGCCAGCGGGTGGTCGCCCTCGGGCGTACGGGGGAGGCCCTCGACGGGCGGGCCCTCCCCCCC
>DASZOE010000482.1:0-1929 GCA_035550945.1 Acidimicrobiales bacterium | reverse complement strand
CGGCACGAGGGTCGCCCCGACGGCGGCCAGCCCGCCGGCCAGCCCGCCGCCCGCCCCCGAGCCGGCCAGGCGGGGGACGTCCACGCCGTAGTCGCGCTGGTAGACGTCGGCCAGGCGCTCGAGCCGGCGGCGCAGGAGGGAGACGGCCGCCGGAGTGGCCCCCTTCTGCGGCGCGAACCGTTCGGCGGCGTCGAGGAACCGGGTCGGCACGTCGCACGCCACCACGACGTCGCGGGCGCCCAGAGGCACGAGCCGGTGGGCCCGCAGGGCGGAGACGGCGCCCAGGCCGCCGTCGGTCGACGCCGACCCGCCGAGGCACACGACCACGCGCTGGGCCCGGCCGTTCAGGGCGGCGGCCACCAGCTCGCCCGTGCCATAGCTGCTCGCCCGCAGTGGGTCGTTGCCCTCGGGTCCACCCACGAGCTCGAGGCCCGACGCCTGCGCCATCTCCACCACCGCCGACCGGTCGTCGCGGAGGCTCCACCGGGCCTCGACAGGGTCGCCCAGCGGGCCCCGGACGGTGGCCCACTGGGGCGCGCCACCCAGGACCTCGAGCGTGCCCCGGCCGCCGTCGGCCACCGGCGCCTCGTCGCACTCCCAGCCCTCGGCCCGGCAGGCCCGGGCCACGGCCGCCGCGACCTGGCCGGCGGTCGCCGCCCCACCGAACCGGTCCGGCGCGGCGAGAACTCGGCGATGAGGTCGACGGCCCATGTCCGTTATGGTGGCGCATCCCCGACGAGGCCCCTCCCATCGTCGTCGTCTCCAACCGTGGGCCCCTGTCGTTCACGATCGGGGCCGATGGAGAGCTGGACGCGCGACGCGGCGCTGGTGGCCTGGTGTCCAGCCTCGGCCCCCTGGCGCGGGAGGCCGACGCCCTCTGGGTGGCTTCGGCCATCTCCGACGGCGACCGGGAGGCGGCGTCGAGGGGCGTCCTCGAGGCCGAGGGCCATCGCATCCGGCTCCTCGCCGTCGATCGCGACGAGTACCGCATGGCCTACGACGTGGTGTCCAACGCCACCCTGTGGTTCCTGCACCACGGGCTGTACGACCTCGCCCGGCGGCCCCGCCTCGACCGGCGCTGGCGGGACGCGTGGTCGGCCTACCGGGCCATGAACAACGCCTTCGCCCGCGTCATCATCGACGAGGCCCCCACGGGCGCCACCGTGCTGGTCCAGGATTACCACCTGTCCCTCGTGGGCACCTGGCTGGCCCAGGAGCGACCGGACCTCCGCACCGTCCACTTCACCCACATCCCGTGGTGCGAGGTCGGCGCCCTGCGCGTGCTTCCCACCGTGGTCAGCGAGGAGCTGCTCGTGGGGATGAGCAGCCACACGTCCTGCGGCTTCCACGCCCGCCGCTGGGCGATCAACTTCGAGGACTGCTGCTCGGCCACCCTCGGCTGGAAGCCGGCGACGTTCGTGTCGCCGATGACCCCCGACCACGACGACATCGCCGGCGTCGCCGCATCCGACGAGTGTGCGGACGCGCTCGAGGCCCTGGAAGCGCGACTCGGCGACCGCAAGCTGATCGTCCGGGTCGACCGCATCGAGCTCTCCAAGAACCTGCTTCGGGGCTTTCTGGCCTACGACGACCTGCTGCGCACCCATCCGGAGTGGCGGAACCGGGTGATCTTCGCCGCCCTCATCTACCCGTCACGAGAGGGCCTCCCCGAGTACCTGGCCTACCGCCAGGAGGTCGAGACGCTGGCCCGCCACGTCAACGAGACCTGGGGCACGCCGGACTGGACGCCGGTCTGGGTGGACACCAGCGACGACTTCCCGAAGTCGGTCGCCGCGCTCCGCCGCTACGACGTGCTGCTCGTGAACCCGGTGCGCGACGGCCTGAACCTGGTGGCCAAGGAGGGCGTCCTGCTGAACGAGCGGGACGGCGTGCTGGCCTTGTCCCGGGAGGCGGGGGCCTGGGAGGAGC
>DASZOE010000481.1:0-2010 GCA_035550945.1 Acidimicrobiales bacterium | reverse complement strand
CCCGGGCTCGAAGAAGGGGGCCCGGCCCTGCCGGAGGGGGGCCAGCTTCTTCCGGTCGGCCTCGACGCCGATCGTGGCCCGGCCCACGCTGCCCAGGCACGCGGCGACGACGGTCCCGACGTAGCCCGTCCCGATCACCGCCACCCGGGGAGCCAACGGCCGGTGGGTGTCTGAACGCTCGCTCACTCGCCTCTCCTTGCCGGCGGGGCATCCCTGCACCTGGCTGCTCAGGTGCCGCTGGTTCGGCTCTCCATGGCGCGAGGTCGCTCACCGGCGCGGCGGCGTGCGCCCATCGTCTTGTGATGTATCGGTGAGTGCCCATGACACTTGAGACCACAGCTGTCTTGGCGTTTAGAGCACAATGGACCAGGGAGGCGCCCGCCGCTCTGGTCCGAATGGACTACCCCGGCTGGTCCGTCCGGGCCAGGGCCCTGCTGGGCGCCCGGCCGTCGTCGTGTCGGACGCTCGCTCTCGACGAGCGCGACGACCTCAACCGCATCGGTGACGAGACCGTGCAACGGGCTCGGGGGCGGGCGTCAACGCGGGGCCGCGTCGAGGAAGCGCGCCGCGATTGGTGCCGCGACCCGTCCTCCCACGCCACCTCCTTCGACCACGATGGCGAACGCCAGCGATCCCCGGTAGCCGACGAACCAGGCGTGCGTAGGGGGCGGGTCGCCGCTCCCGAACTCGGCGGTCCCGGTCTTGCCGCCGATCACCTGGCCCGGCCGAGCGGCCGCCGTCCCCGTCCCCTCGCGGACGACGCGCTCCATGAGGGCCCGCAGCGCCGCTGCGACCCCTCCGTCGAGCGGCTTGACGTCGCCCTGCGACCCGTCGGCGAAGAGCCGTGGCGCCCGCCACGCCCCTGAGGCCACGGCCGCGGTGACCGAGGCCATGTGGAGCGGGCTGGCCAGCACCCGGCCCTGGCCGACGGCGGCCGCGGCCCGCTCGGTGGCGTCTCCGGGGACGGGGAACCGGCCTGACGCCACGGGCATGCCGACGTCGTAGGAGCTACCGAACCCGAAGCGCGCCGCGGTCTCCGCCAGGGCCGGGCCCGACAGCCTGCTCGAGAGGCTCACGAAGGCGGTGTTGCACGACTGGGCGAACGCGGTCGCGAACGGGACGGGCCCCAGCGCTCCGCTCTCGAAGTTCACGAAGGTGCGACCTCCGGCGTTCGTCTCCGCCGGGCACGGCACCGTCTCGTCCGGTCGCAGGCCGCCCGAGAGCAGCCCGGCCGTCGTCACGATCTTGAACGTCGACCCCGGCGGGTACTGGCCGACAAGGGCCCGGTTGAACGCCTCGTTCAGAGGGCGGCTGACGATCGCCCGCACGTCGCCTGTCGCCGAGTCGACGGCCACCAGGGCGGCGGGCCGGGTCACCCCCGCCAGGGCCTGGTGCGCAGCCTGCTGTACGGCCGGGTCCAGGATCACGCGGACGGGCTCGGGAGCCGTCCCCGGGAAGCGGTGCAGCACCTGGACCACCCGCCCGCCAGCTTCACGCAGCCGGACCTCGCCCGACGGGCCCCCGGCGAGCTGCCGCTCCCGGGCGCCCTCGATCCCCGCCAGTCCGACGCGGTCACCCATCAGGTAGGGCGCGCCGAGCTGCTCCAACCGCTCGGCGGTGATCTCGCCGAGCGTGCCGAGGACCTGGGGGGCGAAGGCGTCGGTCGCGGGGAGCCTGCCCGCGCCGCGCTGGAAGAACACGCCGGCCACCGGCTCGAGCTCGGGTCGCACGGTCGCGAACCGGTCGGGCCGCACCTCGGTGATGGGGACGAACAAGTCGGGGCGCACCCACGGCTGGGCCAGCGCCGACCGCACCCGGGCCGGGGAGACGTCGAGCACGCGCTCGAGGGTCGACTCCACCTGCGCCCGGTCCTGGATCCGCCCGGGCTGCAGCCCCACCGAGATCGCCTCGCCGCTGGCGACGAGCGGGGCGCCGTCGGCGCCGAGGATCGGCGCCCGTTCCGGCCAGGTGCGGGTGCGCCCGAACCGCTGGCCCGGGGCGAGAGCGGGA
>DASZOE010000480.1:0-3502 GCA_035550945.1 Acidimicrobiales bacterium | reverse complement strand
CTCGTTGAGTCGGGCCGGTCGGGGCCGAGGGGAAGCGATGACTTCCATGCGACGTGGTTGAGGCATCAGGGGTACCGCTCGGATCGCCGCGGTGCCGGGGGGACGCCGGACGTAGACACGCGACGCGGCAGCGCGGCCTCGCTCGTGGCTGGCCCGGGGCTCAATAGTGGCCGTCTTGAGCCGACGAGAGCTGACTAGTGTCATGGTGAGCCCGCGGGAAATCAGGGATAATGGTGGCGTGGAGCACAGAACGGATCGTGAGCGCTCGACCTCCCAACGTGGCAGAGACGCACGGTTCGTGCCTGACATTCGGTTTCGTGACCGCAACGTCTTAGGCGGGAAAGTGCTGCTCAAGCCAGGGTTCGCGGGACGCACCGTTTTCTTAACCGTCTCGGAGTTGCCCATCCAGCTGCCCATCGCCCACATGGTATCCACAGGTACTCCACAGCCCTCCCCGGCACTCGGCACCGCTCCTGACGAGCCATTTTAGGAATTAGCGACACCAGTCGGCACGCCATTTAGCCAATTCCTAAACCGTGCGTCGACAGGTGTTCCACGGCGGTGCCCGGTCGCCCGCTCACCCTTGCTGCGACTGTGCGTGTCGAGCCGAATGCGGCGCGATTGCCGTTGTGGCATAGCGATGGCACAGTTGTGGCATGAGCCGAACCCGGGTGAGTACCACGGTCGACGGCGAGCTGCTCTCGCAGGCCCGCAAGGTATGCAGCGGAAGGACGGATGCCGCGTTGCTCGACGAAGCCCTACGGGCCCTACTTGCCCGCCATCGCGCTGGGGAGGTCGACGCCACGTACCAGGCGTACGACGAGCATCCGCTCGGCGAGCCCGACGAGTGGGGTGATCTCCAGTCCTTCCGAGATGCCGCCGGCGCGTCGTGACCCCCAACATGCCCAGGCGGGGCGAGGTCTGGTGGTGCGAGCTACCTGACGTTGGTCGGCGTCCGGTCGTAGTGCTCTCACGCGATGCTGCCATTCCCCGACTCCGGCGTGCCCTCGTCGTTCCGTGCACGACCAGCATCCGCGGCCTGGCCAGCGAGGTCGTCCTGGAGCCGGGCGACGACCCGATTCCGAAACGAAGTGCCGCCAACCTCGACTCGGTCGAGAGCATCTCGGTCGCCGTGCTCGTCGACCGCCTCGGTGTCCTCAGCGCCGAGAGGATGCGCGCCGTTTGCACCGCCCTCGAGGTCGCCGTCGATTGTGAAAATGTGATCTGAGGGTCAGCACCGGATGAAGCCGGCGTGGCAGAGCGAGCATGGCCCTCGCCGGCGCCGGGCTGGCGGGGCCCCCCGACAGTTGCGGCCATCGGATAGCGGACGGGCGTCGGGATCCAGCCACTCCAACCCCAATAGATGGCCTCGACCGACCCGCGGGCTCACAGATGGCCGCGATCGGCGGCTGGGCGCTGTCCTGACCGGTGACGCCGACGCAGGCCCCTTACGGCTGGCGCCGCCCGGTGCCCCCGGCAGAGTCACCCGCCGGCGAGGAGTTGGACCAAAGCGTCGCTGATCGCGCCCTCACACACGCGGTCGTAGAAGCTGTAGCCGGGCATGGGGTTGCACTCCAGGCACCAGTACGTGCCGTCGGCGTCGACCTTGAAGTCCCAGCCCGCGAAGACCAGACCCTGGTCGGAGGTCTTCGCCACCAGGAGGCCGGCCAGGTCGTCGGGGATGGCGACGACGGCCTTCTCCGAGTTGGGGTCGGACCGGTAGTCGACGACCGGGGTGGAGAACCGGCAGGCGATCACCGCGTCGCCAACCACGTGCACCCGCACGTCGTCTCCCTCGACCAGCCGCTGCAGGAGTACCGGGCCCTCAGTCGCGGTGAGCCGGTCGAGGTCGGCGCTCGTGACCTCCCGGGTCCTCGCCCGCACGCCACAGACGGGCTTGGCGACCGTACGTCCGTCGGCGATGAACCGCGTCAGGCGGGGCCGGTCCGCGGAGACGAGGCTGGGCGGCACGAGCAGTGCGTTGCTTCGGAGCCAGGCGTAGTGGGCGGGCTTGTAGCTGTTGAGCTGGTTGTTGCCGGGGCGGTTGACGACGAGCAGGTCGGTCTCGTCCAGCCAAGCGTTGAAGCCCTCCATCAGCCCGCGCCAGCGGACCTGGTGCGCGACCCCGTCGCCGAGGTAGATGGGACGGATGTAGACCCCGCTGAGGTCGCTGAGCCGGACGCGCTCGGAGCCCGACAGGAAGTCGCCCGGGTCGGGCGGGACGGAGAGCCGCCAGTCCCCGGCCACGGTGACGTCCATGAGGTCGAGCACCGCGAAGGGAACGTCGGCCACCACGCAGTGGGTGGCGAAGTGGACCATCACCGGGTCCGCCTTCGTCCCCGCCAGTCCGATCATCGGATCGCGGCGGCCGACACTCGGAGCCTCTCCTCGATCCAAGCCAGGAGTGCGACTGCGACCTGGTCGACGTCGGGACCGAGGCCGCCATCGAAGGGCCAGCAGTCGATCCGTGCCAGGGTTCGCCGGGCGCCGTCCTCGTCGATGAGCCACCACACGGAGGCGAGATCGAGGGAGTAGCCGCGAGCGATGTCGCCGCTCGCGGCGAGCACGGCCGGATCGACGTCGGCGGTGATGAGGGTCCGATGGCCCACCACGATCACCTTGACGGGTTCGGCCCCGCCGACAGCGGCACGGCGCCGAAACGGGCCGGAAGCGGTGGCCGCCCGACCGAACGAGCTGCGCCCCGTGGCGTAGTCGTGGACCTCGAGGCCGCTCGTCTCCTCACCGTCCTCCGCGAGCCAGTTACCGATGAACCGCTCGTCGCGGATGACCGCGCCGCGGTCGTGGTGGCGCGCTTGGCGCACGGCCAGCACAGCACTGGGCGGGAACGTGCCGCAGGCGCTGTGGCCGCTGGGCCGGTTCAGCACCGGGGCCCGGGTCAGCAGGGCGATGGAACGGGCCGCGGCATAGGCCTCCGACCCGAGGAACCGGTCGTCTCGAGTCGCCGCTGGGGCGCTGTCGCCGGGGGACAGCCACAGCAGCGGGCGATCGGGGTCGACGATCGGTTCGTGGGCCGAGGACTGGTCGATGCTCACCTCGGCGGCGAGCTGGCGCTGCGTCCGCAACTGGAGGTCGAACCCCGCCTCGTCGGACGCCGCCCACAGGGCCTCGGCGAGCCGCGCCTGCCGCCAAGCGGCGTCGACGACGGCGACGACCGGCGTCACCGTCGCCTCACATCACCGGCCCGCCGGGCTGTACGTCTTCCGCCCTCGGTGATGTCTTGACGATCTCGTCGGGGCCCTCGATGAGTTCCTCCTTTTCGAAGTCCTTGTCGCCCTCCTCCTTCACCGTCTCCTTGTCCTTCATCGTCTCCTTGTCGTCCTTCACCTCCTTCTCGCCCTGTTCCTTCTCGCCCTGTTCCTTGTCGTCCTTGAAGTCCTTCTCTCCCTCGTCTTTGACACCCTCCTTCCCGCCCTCTTCCTTGGTTTCCTTGTCCTTGAAGTCCTTCTCGCCCTCGTCCTTGACTTCCTTCTCGCCCTCGTCC
>DASZOE010000479.1:0-1749 GCA_035550945.1 Acidimicrobiales bacterium | reverse complement strand
GCGAGGACGAGGACGGCGACGGCCAGTGCCACGCCGGCGAGGGCGCGTGGGCCCCTCGTCACGCCGTCGCCCGCCCGCTGCCCACGATCGCCGAGGCCGGGAGGGCGACCCTGCCCCCGGCGAGGCCGTAGCGTGCCGCCGCCGCCTCCACGTAGCGCTCGCGCAGCTGCGCCCGCTGGGCAGGTGTCGCCGCCGCGAGCGCGGCGCCGGTGCGTGGGGTGCCCTCGGCGACGGCGTCGAACCACCGGCCGGGATCGACCGTCACCGTCCATCGGACATGGGCGACGAGGACGTCGCCCAGGCCGGCGGCCGCCAGCAGAGCGGCCAGGCGGGCGTCGTCGGAGAAGAGCGAGCCGTCGGGGCCGGGCGGGACGACGTCGGGCATGCCGAAGGACTCCACGATCGGCCCGAACAGCCCCAGGGCGGGGTTGGCCTCGGGGAGGTCCCATACGCTCAGGGCGACCCGCCCGCGGGAGACCCTGGCCAGCTCGGCCACCCCGGCCTCCGGCCGGGCCAGGTGGTTGAGCAGGAAGCCGCCGACCACCGCGTCGAAGGTCCCGCTCGGGAACGGCAGGTCCTCGGCGAGGGCCCGGTGGGCGTCGAGGCCGGCGGCCCGCGCCAGGCGCACCATGGCCGCGGACTGGTCGACGGCGACCACCTCGGCGCCCCGCCGGCGGGCGGCCAGGGCGACGACTCCGGGGCCCGTGGCCACGTCGAGGACCCGGGTGCCGGCGCCGATCTCGGCCGCGTCGAGCAGGGCCGCGGCCGCACCCTCGGTGAGGTCCGTCAGGCTCTCGGCGTACGGAGCGGCGCGCGTCTCCCACGCCCGGCGCTCCCAGTCGGCGAAGGCGTCCAGCTCCTCGTCGGTGTGGCCCACCCGCCGAGCCTGCCACGGGGCGGCACCATCTCTTCGAACGGGCGGTGGAAGATTGCGTCCTGGCTCGAATCTCGACCGCCGGTTCGAAGAGGTGGGCGACGACCGTTCTCGCCGCACTGGTCGCCTTCGGTGGCGCGGCGTGCGCGGCGCGGTCGCCGGCGGGGCTGCAGGCCGCCGCCGACGCCCCCACGACCGAGCCGGCCGAGGCGCCGCCGGTCGTCGTGCGCTATCGCCTCGAGCGCCGGACGTCCGACCCGGCTACCCGGGACTTCGAGGAGGTCGTCCGGGCCACGCTCTTCGACCCCCGGGGCTGGCGGAGGGCGGGCTTCGACCTGGTCGAGGACCCCGCCGCCGAGTTCCGTATCGTCCTCGCCGAGGGCCCCGAGGTCGACGGCCTCTGCCGTCCGTACGAGACGTTCGGGCGGTATTCCTGCCAGATCGGCCCCGTCGTGGCCCTCAACGCCGACCGCTGGCGCACGGCCACGCCGCAGTGGACGGGCGATCTCGCCGGGTACCGGGTCATGCTCGTGAACCACGAGGTCGGTCATCTCCTGGGCCAGAAGCACCCGGGCGTGCAGTGCCCCGCCGTCGGCCAGGCGGCTCCCGTGATGGCCCAGCAGAGCACCGAGCTGGGCGGTTGTCGGGCGAACCCCTGGCCCCTCGACTCCGAGGTCGAGCGGGCCGCGCTCCACGACCTGCCCCTCGCCCCGCCGTTCGAGCGCTGACGACCGGGGCGGGCGTCAGACGTCCCAGGTGGTGCCGGACGAGAGGAGCTGGGCCAGCTCGCCCGGGCCCTGGCGCTCACGCGCCGTCAGCACCTGGTGGTTGACGAGGGATCCGTAGTCGGGACGGTCGACGGCCCGGAAGACGCC
>DASZOE010000478.1:0-9844 GCA_035550945.1 Acidimicrobiales bacterium | reverse complement strand
CACCCCAGAGCTCCCGGCACGGGGGGGTGGGCTCGTACAGCGACCCGTGGCCGTCGGGCTTGGGACGGATCTCGAGGAGTCCGAAGCGTTCCAGCTCCCGGAGCCGCCGCACGAGCAGCGCCCGTGACAGCCCGGGAGCACCGGCGGCGATCTCGTTGAAGGTGCGACAACCGAGCAGGCGGTTGCGCAGGATGATCGGGGTCCATCTCTCGGCGACGACCTCCGAACCGCGAGCGATCGGGCAGAACTGCCCGTAGCTGCGCACGGGACCAGTGTCCCGCGGCGCGTCGACCGCTACCAGTACAAATTCTGAACTAGCGGGAAGTTCAGATTCTGTCCTTGTCCGACCGCGAACGGGGGCCCACGATGAGGCCGGACGAAGAGCGAGGGTCGGGCAGCGCGACAGAGGAGGCAGTTGTGACCGGACGACGGGTCGTCGAGGAGCGGAGCGCGCTGGGTGAGCATCTCCGGATGCAGTTGCTGGCCGGTACGCCCCTCGAACAACGACGGCTCCAGGTGGCGGGCGTGTCGACCGCGCTGCTCGAGGGCGGCGAGGGTGACACGGTCATCCTCCTGCACGGGCAGGGTGGCTGGTCGGGGATGTGGCTCCCCGTCGTGCCCGGGCTCGTGTCCTCGCACCGTCTCCTGGTCCCGGACCTGCCGGGCCTCGGCGCGTCGACGGTCGCCGGCGGCACGCCGAGCACCGACCTCGTCCTCGCCTGGCTCGCCGAGCTGGTCGACCGGACTTGCCCGAGCGCTCCGGCGCTCGTCGGCATGTCGCTCGGCGGCTCCATCGCCGCCCGGTTCTCCGCTCGCCACCGCGACCGCCATCAGGTCGCTCGTGCTGATGGACGCCGGCGGCCTCGCCGGTCGCGTCCGTCCCCGGCCCGGCGTGCTGGCCGCGCTCCTCCGCCAGACGTCCCGGCCCAGCGAACAGAGCTCGATCGGACTCCTGCGCCGCCTCACGGTGGACCTCGACCGGGTGCGGGACCGGATGGGCGCGCAGTGGGGCCCGTTCGTCGGCTACATGACGGACCTGGCGACGACGCCCAGCGTGCGTGAGGCGAACCGACAGCTCCTCCGCCAGCTCGGTCTTCCTGCGATCCCCCGAGCGGAGCTGGAGGCGATCGACGTCCGGACGTCGCTGATCTGGGGCCGCCACGACCCCGTGGTTCGCCTACCCGCCGTCGAGAAGGTCGCGGCCCGCTACGGCTGGCCTTTGGGCGTGATCGACGGCGCCGGGCACCTGCCCCAGCTCGAGCAGCCCGCTGCCGTACTGGACGCTCTCCGAGCTTCGATCGGTCCTCGGGACTGAGGACAGACACGGCGGAGGACGAAGGGCGCGCTGCCCGCCGGTCCCGGCTCAGCCCCGGCGGTCTTCGGCCTCCTGGGCGCCGAGCTCCTGCTCGGTGATGGCTTCTTGCGCCTCGCCGACGGAGGTGGCGATGGGAACGATCCGGTCGAAGCCCGTCACGGACAGCAGATGCTGCACGCCCCCGCGCTTGACGCAGAGCGCCACCCCGCCCCGGCTCGTGCGCAACTCGCGGATTCCGCAGATGAGCGCGCCGAGGCCCGCCGAGTCCATGAACGGGACGCGCTGGAGATCGACGACGACCGCCTCCCCCTTCGGAACGCGTCGGAACGCGTCCCGGAGCACGTCCGCCGTCGACGAGTCGACCTCGCCCTCCAGGCGAAGCGCGACCCCTCCCTCGAGCGGACGCTCCTCCAGCCGAAGCATCGACACCGGCCACCTCCTGGGTGTGGTCGAATGGGCATCGTCGCAAACCCAGGTGACGACTGCCCTCCAATACCGCTTCAGTCCCGTGACGATTCCAGGGCGATCAGCTGATCAGCTGGGGATAGTCCTCCCGGCTCACGGGGGCGTCGGTGAGCGACCCGTCACCGCGGGGCGCGTCCACCCGCTCGCCACCGAGCTCGAACGCCACCTGGCCGACTCCGGGCTGGGCCGTGAGCGTGCAGACGAGCTCGACGATGATGTCGAGCTGCACCTGGGCTCCTGCTTCCGTGAACGTGGGCGACAGTGCGACGGTGGCGATGCCGCCCGTCTCTCGGGCCCCGAGGACGATCGACGGGTCGAACACCGCGGTCGACAGGCCGTTCGCCGCCTCCTCGGGCCTGGGGCCCCCGAGGAAGAAGCCGAGCGCGGCGTCCACCCCGGCCTGGGCGCCGGGGCGATGGACGCTCTCGACCGTCGTTCCCCGATGGAAGCACACGCTCAGGAGCGCCGCCTCCTGGGGCACCGAGTCGGGTGCGGCCAGAGTGGTGGACGGCGACAAGAGCTCGAACGGGACGGCGTCGTCGTCGACCCTCACCGGCGCCCCCTGCGTGCTGACCCCGCAGCCTCCCAGTAGCAACAGCGCGGCTGCGCCCGCGACCCGCCCACGACGGGTGCTCACGGGGATCCAACGGGAAGCTCGACGACGAAACGGGCTCCACCGCCTACTGCGTCTTCCACCCACACCCGGCCGCCGTGCAGCTTGGCGTGCTCGACGACAAGGGGCAGTCCGAGGCCGCTGCCGCGCGGCGCGTCCGGTCCTTCCGACGTCGAGCCCCGGGCGAACCGGGCGAAGATGACGGCGCGTTCGCCGGGCGGCACCCCGGGGCCCCCGTCCTCGATCGCGATGCGCACGACGCCGTCGGCGGCGTCGATGACGACCGCCGTCGGGCCACCGGCGTACACCTGGGCGTTCTGGATCAGGTTGGCGAGGACCTGGTGCAACCGCCGCCGGTCGACGGGAACGGTCGCGCTGTTGGTTGCCGACCTGATCTCCACCCCACCACAGCCGGCCTCCTCGAGCGCACCGCGGACGAACGCCGTCACGTCGACCGGCTCCAGCCGGAGCCGCGCCGCGCCGGCGTCGAACTTCGAGATCTCGAGGAGATCCAGCACGAGGGCGTTGAACGACCTCACCTGCTCCTGGAGCGCGTCGACGGCGACCACGGCCCGTTCCGGAAGCTCGTCGCGGCGGCGATCTACGACGTCGACGGCGGCGGCCAGAGCCGTCAGCGGCCCACGGACCTCATGGGCGACGTCGGAGGCGAAGCGGGCCTCGCGGTCGATGCGCCCCTGCAGCTCGTCGAGCATCGCGTTGAACGACGCCACCAGGAGCGACAGGTCGCGGTCGCCCTTGGCGCTCAGCCGCGAGTGGAGGTCGCCGCGGACGATTCGGCGCGCCACGTCCGCCACGTGGCGCAGCGGCCGGAGAACAGCCCCACTGACGGCGACGCCGACGGCCCCGGCGACGGCCGTCGCCAGCGCTCCGGTGATCCCCAGCGACCAGGCCAGGCGGGACAGCGTCCGCTCGATGTCGCCGAGGGGGACCACGTGGAAGTAGGCCGCCTCGGCATCCATCACGGGAACGCCCACGACCAGCGCTGGTGTTCCGTCGATCTCCACTCGCTGATGGGCGGCGTGGCCGCTCTCCACCCGTTCGGAGAGGGCCCGAGGAAGCTGCCGGCGGTCGGTGTCGACGTCGCTCGCGAACCACTGGTCTCCGCGGCGGAGGAGAGCAGAGCTCCCGGTGCGGAGCTGCAGTCCGGCCAGCAGGCGAGGGACGTCGGCGTCGGAGGCCCGGAGTCCGGTCCGGATGATGCGGGCGTTGGTGTAGGCCTGGCGGATCGACGCGTCCTCACGCTCGCCTATGAGCTGTTGACGGATCACCCCGTAGCCGAGGGCGGCAAGGGTTCCTCCCAGCAGCATCGCCGTCACCCCGAAACCGAGGGCGGCGCGTGCTCGCAGCGGAAGGGGCGCTCGACCCTTCATCGGGCCCGGCTCCCGTCGGAGACGACGTGGTCGAGACACCAGTCCGGGTGCTCGGTCTCGAGACGTTGCAGCCGGTACGGGTTCTCGAAAAGAGCGAGCAGCGTCTCGTCGCCGCGGGCGAGGATCCGGACGCCGCCTATGGCCCGCAGCTGGTCGGCGGTGGCTCGGTCGGTACGGCGGGCGACCTTGTGCGGCGTCGGGGAGAGCTCCACTTCGGCGCCGAACTCCTGCCCGAGCCGATGGACGAGCACCTCGAACTGCATCTGGCCGACGGCGGCGACGACGGGGGTGGGGTCGCCGTCGGGATCGCGCAGCACCTGCACGACGCCTTCCTGCTCGAGCTGGTCGAGGCCCCGGCGGAACTGCTTGTGACGGCTGCTGTCGACGGCGCGGGCGGCGACGAAGAGCTCGGGCGCAAAGGTAGGGATGGCCGGATAGGCGACGGCGTCGCCGACATAGAGAGAGTCCCCGATGCGGAGGTCGCTGGCGTTGACCACGCCGATGACGTCCCCCGGATGACCCTCGTCGATCGTCCCCCGAGCCGCCCCGAACACCGACGTCGCGTACTTGGTCGAGAAGGGTCGGCCGGTGCGGCCGTGGGTGACGGTCATGCCGCGGTGGAACCGTCCGGAGCACACCCGCACGAACGCGACCCGGTCGCGATGGGCCGGGTCCATGTTGGCCTGGACCTTGAAGACGAACCCGGAGAAGGGCGCGTCGAGCGGCCGTACGGACCCGGCGTCGTCGACTCGGGCGGCCGGTGGCGGCGCCAGGTCGACGACCGCGTCGAGGAGCTGGCGGACCCCGAAGTTGGTGAGCGCCGAACCGACGAACAGCGGGCTGCTCTCGGCCGCGAGGAACGACTTGGCCTCCAGGTCGGCCCCCACCTCGTCGAGGAGGGCAGATCCCTCGAGGGCGTGCTGCCAGGCGGCGCCCTCCTCTCGGGAGGCGCGGGCCGGCGGGAGGTGCTCCTCGGGAGCGGCGCTCAGCCCCCTGGCGGTGCGCGTGAAGCGGACGAAGTCGCCCGTGCGGCGGTCGATGACGCCCCGGAAGTCACCGGCGATGCCGACGGGCCACGTGACCGGCGTCGGGCGGATCCGGATCTCGGCTTCGATCTGGTCGAGCAGCTCGAGCGGGTCGCGGCCGGGCCTGTCGTACTTGTTGAGGAACGTGAGGATGGGCACCTTTCGGGCCCGGCACACCTCGAACAGCTTCAGCGTCTGGGCCTCGATCCCCTTGGCCGCGTCGAGCACCATGATGGCGGCGTCGGCGGCGGCGAGCACCCGGTACGTGTCCTCGGAGAAATCGCGGTGGCCGGGGGTGTCCAGCAGGTTGAGGACGTGGTCGCGGTAGGTGAACTGCAGCACGGTAGACGTGATGGAGATGCCTCGCTGCTGCTCCATGGCCATCCAGTCGGACGTCGTCCGGCGCCGACCAGCCCGGGCCCGCACCGAGCCCGCCTCTGCGACCGCGCCCGCGTAGAGCAGGAACTTCTCCGTCAGAGTCGTCTTGCCGGCGTCGGGATGGCTGATGATGGCGAAGGTGCGACGCCGGGCCGCCTCGGCGGCCACGACCTCGTCGCTCACCGGCGAGGTCGCGTCCGGACCCGGCGCCTCGCCTCCCGGCGCGACGTCTCGGCGAGGGTTTCCGCCATCCCCGTCTCCACTCTGAGGCGCAGCGACGGCCGAACCGCGCCGACGACCTCGCCTCCCGGGCGCGGTGTCGACTTCACGGCCTGCGGCGCTCCTCCACGGCTCCAACCTACTGCCGAGGGAGGCCCGAACTTCCCCCACACCGGGACGAGGGGCTATCGGCGGGCGCCGGAGTCTCGGGGCCCGCCAAGGCCGCGCTCTTCATCCTCGGCTGGGAGCGCCCCCTCCGATGGCACGGGCGGCGAGGCGATCGGCCAGGTCCACGGCCTCGCCGACCCCTTCCACCCGGTCACGCCACGTCTCGGGAACGGCCCCTTCCCCCAGGCGAGCGCCGGAGATGGCGCCGACCATGGCGGCGATGGTGTCGGTGTCGCCGCCCAAGCCGATCGCGAAGCGAACGGCGTCGGGGAACGAGTCGGGGTTGAGGGCCACCACGGCGATGGCCGCCGGGACCGCTTCGACGGCCGCGACCCCGGTCCCGGTGAGCGCAGCCACCGCCGCGGGCGAGCGGTCGGGCGCCAACCGGCTGAGGGCGGCGAGCGCCGCGCCCAGAGGCGCCGTCGTCGCGCTGGCGGCGACCGTGTCGAGCAGGTGCCGGGGCCACGGGGAGCTGTCGGTGAGGGCCATGGTCACGGCGACGGCTTGCACGCCGGCGGCATCGACCGCCTCCGGGTGCGTGTGGGTGACGACGGCGCTCGCCCGGCCCAGCTCGGCGGCATCGGCGGTGGTCCCCCACGCGTGGAGGGCGACGGGCGCCACGCGCATGGCCGCACCGTTGCCGAAGGAACCCGCCCCGCCGAACTGGGCGGCGGCGGTGCGTCGCCAGTCGGCTCCCGCCGCCACTCGGCGGAGCACCTGGGCGGTACCGGCGCCGTAGCCGCGGTCCGGCTCTCGTTCATAGGTCGTCGCAAACGCCGTCGCCAGGTGGTCGAGGTCCAGTCCGCCGCGGAGCAGCAGGGACTCGCCCAAGGCGAAGGTCAGGGCGGTGTCATCGGTGTAGCGAAGCGTCCCGCCGACGTCGTCGAGACGCCCGAGGTGCTCCGCCGGGACGGGCCCCGGGTGCCCTTCGAACGGGGCACCCAGGGCATCGCCGACGACGGCGCCGACGAGCGCGCCGCGGAACCGGTCACGAAGGCCCGGGGCACGTTCATCGGCTCCGGGCTCACTCACGCCTGCGCGCGGCCTCGACCGAGCCGCCGCTCCCCCCGAAAACGCCGGCATGGTCCTGGACGAACTCCCGGAGGCTCCGGGGATCTCGCCCGGTGAGCGCCCGCACCGTGTCGGTGGTCGCGGCGGCGATGCCGTCCTCGAGAACCCCGAAGAGGGAGACAAGCCCGTCGGCGAGCCATTCGGGGAGCCCGGACGCGAGCGCGCCCTCCCGGGCGGCCTGACCGGGGACGTCGACGAACTCGATCGGGCGGCCGAGTGCCGCCGACAGCGAGGCCGCGACCTGGGCGAAGGTCAGCGCCTCCGGGCCGGTGAGCAGGTACGTGGCGGCGTCGTGACCCCCTTCGGTGACGACGACGGCCGCGGCGGCGGCGACGTCGCGCGGGTCGACCATCGCGACGGTGGCGCCGCCTGCAGGGGCGACGACCTGGCCCGCCTCCCGGATGGTGTCGGCGTAGGCGAACAGGTTCGACATGTAGAAGTTGCACCGCAGCACGGTCCCCGCAAGATTCGAGCGGGCAAGGTGCTGCTCGCTCCGGTGATGCCAGTCGACGAACGAGGCCCGGGAGCGTGCATGGGCGCCCACGGACGAGATCTTCACGACCCGGTGTCCTCCGGTGGCGACGACCGCGTCGAACACGTTCGCCTCGTACTCGGCCTGGCGGGGGTCGTTGGCCGACGACACGACCACCGTGTCGGCCCCCGCGACCGCGGCGCGGATGCTCGCCGGGTCGGCGAAGTCGCCCACGGCGACCTCGACGTCGCCGCCGAGGACCGCCTCGGCCTTGGCCGCGTCCCGGACGAACGCCCGCACGGCCTGGCCCCGGGCAGCCAACTCGCGAACCAACCGGCTGCCGATGTTCCCCGTCGCTCCGGTCACAACGATCATCTCGCCACCTCCGGTCATGTACCGCTCAGGCGTGGAGCACGTTCAGCAGGCGCCCGACGTTGCCTGGATCGAGGGACTCGACGGGCGAGAGCGTCCCCGCAGCGACGCTCACGAAATCGTCCATCGCCTCGCGATCGCGGCCGCGCTCCGCTCCAGGAGACCAGGCGACGGCGCGTCGGGGACGCCGTTCATCGGTGGGCGTCTCTCCACGCCCGGTGGATCTCGGGACCGAGCCGGCCGCGATCCGGGACGGCGAGGCCTTTGGAGCGAGCCCATGCACGGACCTCGGCGGTTGACGGATCGCTCTGGACCGGGCCGCTCTGACGGAGGTCCTCATCGGTGCCGATTCGTGCCATCGCCGGCATCTCGTAGACCGCCCAGGAGTGGGCGGCGGCCAGGTAGCGGTACGTCCACTCCTCGGCCAGCTTGCGGGTCTCGCAGAACGTGATCGGGATGGTGGGCCAGCGGACCTGGAGCTCGGCCAGGCCGTCGGCCACCTGCGCCGGTCGAAGACGCTCCAGGGTGAAGATCCGTGAGTAGCGGTCCTCGACGACCACTGCGGCCCGAGCCAGCGTCGCCAGCTCGCCCAACGCGTAGCGCAGTCGCCCACTCGTCAGGCTGGACACGAGGTCGGGAAGGGACTTGCGCTCGACGGCAGCGACGAGCTGTCCACCGACGGCAACTGCGTAGTCACCGCAGGGCAGCCCGCGGCGCACCGTACGGACCTGCTGGCCCGTGAACCGGTACGGGTAGCGCTCGTGGGCGTCGACCACGATCTCGAGCTCGGGGATCCCGGCGGCCCGAGCGGTCGGGAGCCGGACATCGGGGCGGGCTTGCTTGCGAGTACGCGGCGACTGCCAGAACACCATCTCCCGCCCGCGTGCGATGGTGAACACGATCTGCGAGCGCTGCTCACGACTGCGAGCGGCGACCACGTCGATGGCAGCACCCCGACGGGCGCAGGCCCGAAGGGCCACCCGCTCGACGATGTCGGGCTGATCGGGCCACTCCGAACCGGGGACCGGGTGGCAGTACAAGGCGTTCGTGCGCGGCCACGTGTCCTTTGTACGGAACACCAGCCCGTCGCCGAGCGGCAGCCGCAGCAGGTAGGGCAGGCTGCTGTCGGGGTCGGGATTGCGGGCGATCAGCAGCTCCACGGCATCGAGTTTGCCTGCTCTCCGGCTCTGCTTGTCCGATTTCCGGCCCCGGGCCGGCCGCCCAAGTGGCCAGCAGGAGCACCTGACCCTCCCGTCGATCTGGACCCGGCATGGACGCGGGCACGACCGTCATGTGCGGCGAGCGTTCAGCGGAGTGGCAGCTCCTGCTCGAGCGTGTCCAACACATGGTCGGCGCCCGCCGCCCGCAGCGCGGCCGAGTTGTAGTGGCCGGTGGCGACACCGATTGCCGTGCAGCCGACCGCATGGGCGGCGTCGATGTCGCGCGGCGTGTCGCCGACGACATAGACGTCGGCGTTGGGCACGTCCTGGCCGAGGATCGCTTGGCCGCGTCCGACCGCCTCGCGAACGATGCCGGACCGATCGACACCGGCCGCGGCGTAAGCGCCGAAAGTGAACCAGCGGTTGAGGTCGCCGCGCTGGAGCTTGATGCGGGCTGCGCCGTCTCCGTTCCCGGTGATGATCCCGAGCAGATGACCGTCGCGGCTGAGTTGCCGCAGCCGCTCGGGGACGCCCGGCAGCACCTTGTAGCCCTCGCTCCCCGCCACCGCCTCGGGCAGGTGCTCGAGCCGTCGCTGGATCAGCTCGGCCAACTCGTGGGGCGTTGGCGTGCGGTGGAGCACGGCCTCGAAGGTCCTCGCACCGACGTCGGGATCGGTCATGCCCGCGTCGGTGAACTGGTTGATGTCGGCCGGTATCCCGTAAAGCTCCTGGAACGCCTGCTTCCAGGCCACCGCACCTGCGCCACCGGTCGAGACCAACGTGCCGTCGATGTCGAACAGCAGGATCCGATACGCCTCGACCATGCCGCGACCGAGACTACCGAGCAGAGGGCGCCCGCGCCCGAGGGACGGGCAACGGCGCCTCGAACCGATACTGCTTGGCTTGGCGCCCTCAGCGGCAAGGCACTCGGCGTTGGGTGCGGATCGCTCTTGGGCCAAGAGTGTGCCCAGCGGGGGCAACGAGGTAGGTCCGGGGCCCCCAGGGGACTCCCCTTGCGAGTCGCCCAATCTCTCCTTGGGCCGGAGCGCACCTGTCCGTAGGCTTGGGTCGTGGAGCTCGTGGACAGCGTCGCCGCCGGGGCGCGGATGTTCCTCGAGGGCCTCGACGGTGAGCAGGCACCGGCCGCCCTCCTCGCCTTCGACGAGGAGGAGCGGCGGAGGTGGGCCTACTGGCC
>DASZOE010000477.1:0-2610 GCA_035550945.1 Acidimicrobiales bacterium | reverse complement strand
GGCCTCTTCGGCCAGCGAACGGACCCGGGTGGTGAACCCCAAGTGGACCGCGGCCATGCAGAACCACGGCTACAAGGGCGCCTTCGAGATGGCCGCCACGGTGGACTACCTCTTCGGCTACGACGCCACCGCCCGGGTCGTCGAGGACTGGATGTACGAGCGGGTGACCGAGGCGTACGTGGCCGACCCCGGCGTCCGCAAGTTCTTCGAGCAGTCCAACCCGTGGGCCCTCCGGTCGATCGCCGAGCGCCTCCTGGAGGCGAACGAGCGGGGGCTGTGGGACGCCTCGGACCAGGCCCTGTCGACGCTGCGCACCGCCGTCCTCGAGGCCGAGGGGTGGGAGGAGGGCGTGTGAGTCTCGCCCGGTTCCCGTTCGTCGCCGTCGTCGGCCAGGACGACGCCAAGCTCGCCCTCTCCCTCGCCGCCGTCGACCCGGCCATCGGCGGGGTCCTGCTGCGGGGGGCGAAGGGATCGGCCAAGACCACGCTGGCGCGGGGGATTGCGGCCCTGCTCCCCGGGGACCCCCCCTTCGTCGAGCTGCCCCTGGGCGCCACCGAGGACCGGGTCATCGGCTCCCTCGACCTGGCCGCGGCGCTCACGGGGGGCGAGGTCCGCTTCCGATCGGGCCTCCTGGCCGCGGCCCACGGCGGCGTCCTGTACGTGGACGAGGTCAACCTGCTGGCCGACCACCTGGTCGACGTCCTCCTCGACGTGGCCGCCACCGGCGTCAACCGGGTGGAGCGGGAGGGGGTGGCCCACGTCCACCAGAGCCGGTTCCTCCTCGTGGGGTCCATGAACCCCGAGGAGGGGGAGCTGCGGCCCCAGCTCCTCGACCGCTTCGGCCTGGCCGTCGAGGTGGTCGCGGAGGCGGACCCCGAGCGGCGGGCCGAGGCCGTGCGCCGGCGGATGGCGTTCGACGCCGACCCCGCCGCCTGCGAGCGGTCGTGGGCCCCGGAGTCGGAGGACCTGCGTCGGCGGCTGGCCGGGGCCCGGCCCGCGCCCGTGCCCGGGCCCCTCTCCCGGGCGGTGAGCGGGCTGTGTGCAGGGGCGGGGGCCGAGAGCCTGCGGGCCGACCTCGTCACGTGCCGGGCCGCCGCCGCCCTGGCCGGCCTCGAGGGCCGGGCCGAAGCCACCGTCGAGGACGTGCGCCGGGTCGCGCACCTGGCCCTGGCCCACCGCCGCCGCCGCCAGCCCTTCGAGCAGCCCGGCGTCGCCCGCGACGAGCTCGACCGGGCCCTCGACGACGCCACCCGGCCGGCCGAGGAGGTCGACGGTCCCGAGGACGGCGAACGCGGGGCCGGCTCCGGCGACGAGCGGACGGCGCCGCCCGACCGGCCGACGGGCGTCCTCCCCCTCACCACGCGGCGCGCCCCCTCGACGGCCGAGGGCCGGCGCTCGCCGGCCCAGGGGCCCCGGGGCCGCCTCGTCGGCGACCGCGCCCCGGACGGCCCCGTGTCGTCCGTCGCGGTGGCCGCCACCGTCCGGCCGGCGGCGGCCCGCCGGGCGGCGGCGGTCGAGGCCGAGGCCGACGGCGGGCCCCTCGTCCGCCCCGCCGACCTGCGCGAGGCGGTGCGCGAAGGACGGGCCGGCAACCTGGTCGTGCTGGCCGTCGACGCCTCCGGATCCATGGGCGCCGAGCGGCGCATGGAGGCGGCCAAGGGGGCGGTGCTCAGCCTCCTGCTCGACGCGTATCAGCGCCGGGACCGGGTTGCCCTTGTGACCTTCCGGGGCGAAGGGGCCGACGTCGCCCTCCGCCCCACGGCCAGCGTGGAGGTGGCCCGCGCCCGGCTGGCCGCCCTCCCCACCGGCGGCCGCACGCCGCTGGCCGCGGGCATCGGCATCGCCCTCGAGCTGGCCGTCGCCGCCGACCGGGCCGCCGGCAGCCACCGGCCCCTGCTCGTGCTCGTCTCCGACGGGCGGGCGACGGCCGGGCCTCCGGGCTCCGACCCGGTGGACGCAGCCCGGGAGGCGGCCGCCGCCGTCCGCCGCCGGGGCGTGGCCGCGGTGGTGGTGGACGCCGAGTCCGGCCCCACCCGCCTCGGCCTGGCCGCCGAGCTGGCCGCGGCCATGGGCGCCCGCCACCTCACCCTCGACGAGCTGTCGGCGACCGCGCTGGCCCAGGTCGTCCGGGAGTCGGCCCCCTGACCGAACGGGCGGTGGTTACCCCGTCCCGGGGCTCGGCTCTGCACCGCCAGAACGATTCCGGTGGCGCCGACGGGCTGCCAGCGGCGGCGTGGCGGCGCCGGCGCCGGCGGCCACCCCCTCGACGAACTCGGCCAAGGCGTCGGTGGCCGAGTGGACGGGCGACCAGCCCAGCTCGGTGCGGGTCCGGGTGGTGTCCAGCAGCGGCGAGTGCAGCAGGAGGTCCACCCACTCGGGGTGAGTGCGCTGGAGCTGCAGGCGCCAGGTGAGCGCTACGCCCCCGCGCACGACCGGGGCGGGGAGCCGCAGGGCCCGGGCGCCCAGGGCGGCCCCGACCGACTCTCCGTCGAGGGGCGGGTCGGCGGCCAGGTTGAACGGGCCCCGCACGTCGGCGGCGAGGCCCGGGCGTAGGCCCGCCCCACGTCGGCGGAGTGCACCGCCTGGGTGCGGAGGTCGGGCACCCACGGG
>DASZOE010000476.1:0-4910 GCA_035550945.1 Acidimicrobiales bacterium | reverse complement strand
CGGCCCCCGGGCACCGACCAGGCGCCGGCGGCCGGGCCCCGGCCGCGGCGGACGAGGAGCAGCCGTCCCCCTGCGACGGCGATGGCGCCCACGCAGACCTCGGGCTGCATGCGCGGTTCCTACCCCGGCTCGGCCGGTCCGCCCTCGTGGAGTGAGTGGTACATCACCAGCTTGCGGGCGGTGAAGCCCGACTCCTCGAAGAAGTTCTTCGTCGAGCGGTGCCCGGGCAGGGCCATGGCGTCCATGCCGAAGCACCCCTGGTCGGTGCACCACGCCACCAGATCGACCATCATCGCCTCGCCGAGCCCCACGCCGCGGGCCTCCTCCTCGACGAAGATGTCGTCGACCACGCCCAAGCGGGTGCCGTCGCGGAGGTCCTCGACGTGGACGGCGGCGTACCCGACCACCACGCCGTCGATGGTGCCGGCCACGACCCGGACGCACGGGTCGGCGAGGGCGGCGGCCAGGTTGTCCTCGATGGGCTCGGGCCGCGCCTCCCGGGCCCGCCAGACGGCCCCGCCGCGCGTCGGCGCCAGCTCGGCGATCGCGGTCCGGGCCAGCTGCGCGAGCCGGGGCAGGTCGGCGGGCGTGGCCGACCGCGCCCCTTCCATCAGGACCCGGCCTTGAGCTGCGCCACCCGCAGCAGCACCGTCTTGCGCGACCGCCCGGCCAGCTCGTAGAGGCGCACGGCCTCGAGCTCTTCGGGTGACAGACCGGGGAGGCGCTGGACGATCTGCGACGCCGAGAGGGTGTCGTAGCCGGGGATCGCCAGCTCGGCCGCCCCGAGACCCGACGGGTGGACCGCGGCCGCCGCGGTCGCCGTGCCCGCCGGGGTCAGGGGCGCCTCTGCACCGTTGGTGGTCGGCGGCGGCGACGTGGGGACGCCGGCCGCCTCGGGGTCGTGGGCGTCGTCGTCGAGGTCGTCGTCGGCAGGTGCCAGGCCCAGAGCGACGAGCACGCCCTCGGCCTCCTCGGCCAGCCGCCGGAGCACGCCACCGGCCTGCCGCGACCCCTCGTCGACGGCCAGGCGCCCGATGGTCCTGGCCATGGTGAGCTGCGACCCCAGCTGGCGCCGGCCCGCGTCGACCCACTTGGGCAGGGAGTCCCTGGCGGCCAGCGCCAGACCGACGGGCCCGTAGACGGCCACGTCGAGCACCCGGTCGAGAGAGGAGCGGTCGCGGCTCTCCATCAGACGCAGTCCCGGCAGAGCATTCGGGCGGCGTCGGCCAGCTGGCTCGGGTGCTTGACGAGGAAGCAGGACTGGCACGTGAACTCCCCGGGGCGCTTTGTCAGCGCCCTGGCCGCCCCCTCGACCCGCTCCTCGGGATCGGGGGCCTCCTCCTCCTCGTCTTCCTCCTCGTCCTCGACGACGACCAGGCGGTCCTTCAAGATGACGTCGAGGCCGGCCTCGACCTCGTCGGGGTCGAGGTCGTCGTCCTCCTCGTCCTCGTCGGCGTCGTCGTCGGCCGCGGCCGCCGGTTCCTCGACGACGTCGACGTCGGCCGCGACGTCGGGCTCCACCTCGACGTCGTCGTCGACGAGGACGTCGGGCTCCTCCTCGGCGTCGTCGTCGACGAGGGCGTCGGGCTCCTCCTCGTCCTCCTCCTCGATGCCCTCGTCGTCGAGCTCGTCGAGGTCGGCGTCCGCCAGGTCGTCCGGCTCCTCCAGGTCCTCGAAGGCGAGATCCTCTTCGTCAGCCATCCTGCGCGTCCTTCGCCGGTCGTGCGGGGACCGGCCGTCGGGGCGGGGAGCATAGACGACCTCGACGCCGTCGCCAGACGGCGCGCGGAGCACGGCGCCACCGAGATGGTAGGGACTCAAGGGGCCTTTGGTACCGCTCGGTGGCTCGCCCCCGAAGGCCGCGCCGTGCGGCCGAGGGAGGGAGTTATTGGAACGTTCTCTACTGGGCCCCTTGAGCCCCTCTGCCCTTCGACACCCCTCGGCACCACCCTCCGCTCGGACGGCGCCGAGGCCCACGACCAGGCGTCTGGGGCGTCTCGGACCCGGTGAGCATTGCGATTCGCCGGGGTGAAGTCAAGCGGTCGGGGCGCCGTCCACAACCCCTCTGAACAGCCACTCTTCGCGTTCCCGCTGGTCAGGGGACACGAAGATTTCCGCCTGAACCTTCGGTTGAGGGTTCACCGAGAGGTTCGGGCCGGCCACCCTTGCCAGTGCCCCCGCCCACGGCTGTGCGCCCCGCCCGGCGGGCCTCGGCACGACGCTCGCCGGCCAGCCGTTCCAGGCCCGTCGGGCCGTGGTCGACGTGGTGCATCATCGCCGCGACAAGCGGGTGCCCGGCTTCGGTGGCGATGAGCCGGTGCATCTCCTGGCACACCTGGCGGTAGGACGGGTGCCCGGCGGGTCCGGTGCGCAACTCGAGCATGTGCATGGCCTCGCGCGCGTTCATCTCGATCGAGTACCGGATGCGGTAGGCCAGGGCGACGGCGTAGGCGGCCGAGTCCGGGAACCGCGGCGCGAGCGCCTCGTAGAGGGACGCCGACCGCTCCATGGCCTCGGCGAACGCCGGGCCCACGCCGGCCTCGACCACGTCCGGCGGCAGGTCGTAGCCGTGGCGGGGTGTGAGGGCCTGCCACTGGATGGTGAGCATGCGGTGGCGCTGCAGGTCGCGGAACGCCCCGTAGTCGGAGAGGACGTCGAAGCGGTACGAGAGGCGCTCGAGACCCCGCCCCGGCTTGTGACGGCGGTTCCGCCGCTCGCCGACGTAGGCCGCCACCACCGCCTCCCGCTCGCCCGACGAGAGCGTCCGCACCCGCGCCAGCACCTGATCCTCTGGGAGGTCGACGTAGGGGTAGAGCATGGCGGCGAGGAGCTTGTCCTCGCCGTCGGGGTCGAAGTCGACGAGGGTGACGTGGGGGCGGGGCTCCGGTTCGGTCCCCGCCAAGAGGGCGGCCGCCACCTCGGCCGCGGCCCGCGAGGTGGCGGCCAGGTAGGCCGACCACTCCCCTCCCCTCTCGGGCCGGTCGACCCGGGTGAGAAAGGAGGGAATCACCTTGCGGAGCTCGGCCAGCATGAGCTCGGCGTAGGCCCGGGCCTCGGGAAGGGGATGGGCCCGCATGCGGAGCAGCAGGGCCTCGTAGCCCTGTCCCGTGCCGTAGATCCCGACATTGGACAGCGAGGCCGCCGGCAGCAGCCCCCGGAGGCTGTCGAAGGCCTTGGCCCGGATGGACTGGCGGTGGACGAAGTCCGAGTCGGACGGATCCTTGGGGTGGCGCCGGCGGAAGAACTCGGACATCACCGGCACGAGGTCGGCGTAGGTCTCGAAGAGGCGGTCGAGGTCGGCGACGTAGCGGGTGCCCAGGGGCGAGGCCAGGACGTCGGGGGCTCGGTGGTAGCGGTAGCGGCCGCCGAGGCGGCTGTCGTAGGGGACGTAGCGGGTCGACTGCTCCAGGTAGGCCATGAGCCGGCCCCACTCGAGGATCTTGGTGAGCAGGTTGGACGCCTGCTCGCAGGCCAGGTGGACGCCTCCCAGCTGGGCCACCGAGTCGTCGCCGTACTCGTAGAAGACCCGGTCGTAGAGCTGTTCCGCCCGGCGGAGGCCGACGGTGGCGTCGACCGACGCGTCGCCGCTGGTGTCGAGCTCGCCCACGAACTCGTCGAGGAACAGGCGCCGGAGGCTCTTGGCCGAGCGGGAGTAACGGGCGAAGAGGGCCCCCTTGACGACCTCGGGGAGGTTGACGAGGGCGAAGACGGGACCGTCGAGGTTGCTGAAGTAGGGCCGGAGGAGATCGGCCTCGCCCGGCGTCCACTCCTCCCGCACGTAGGGGTGCATAGGACGGGAAACTTAGGGGCCGGGATCGAACGCGGCGCGGACCTCGGCCATGGTGTCCGGCCGCAGCCAGAGATCGACCGCCGTCATGGCCATGGCCTTGGCCCCGTCGAGGACGGCCCGATCGCCCTGGGGCGAGGCCGCCCACCCGGCGAACTCCGCCGAGTGCAGCGACACGTCGGGAGGCGACGCGGCGAGCATGGGGTGGATGGACGGCACCAGGTGACTGACGTTGCCCATGTCGGTGCTGGCCATGACCCGCCGGGTCGGCGAGGGTTCGGCCACGGGGCGGCCGACCTCGGCGCTGTTCCTCCGGTAGAGGTCCACGAGGGGCCGGTTCGTGCGCAGGTCGGAGTACTCGGGCGCGGTGGGGGACCACTCCATGTGGCAACCGGCGGCGGCCGCTCCCGCCTCGAGGCAGGCCAGCACCCGCTCCTTCAAGGGCTGGAGGCTCGCCTGGGTGTCAGAGCGCACGTACCACTCGGCGACGGCCCGGTCGGGGACGACGTTGGGCTTCTCCCCCGCCTCGAGGAAGGTGCCGTGGACGCGCTCGGAGGCGGCGATGTGCTGGCGCAGGGCGGCCACCGCGTTGTAGCCGAGCACCGCCGCGTCCAGGGCGTTGCGGCCTTGCTCGGGGCAGGCGGCGGCGTGGGCGCCGCGGCCCTGGTACTCCACGCGCAGGCTGGCGATGGCCAGGGCGTGGGGCTCGGTGAGGTCGAGGCCGGCGGGGTGGACCATCATCGCCGCGTCGACGCCCTCGAAGGCGCCCCGCTCGCCCATCAGGACCTTGCCGCCGCCCCCCTCCTCGGCGGGCGTCCCGAGCACGACCAGGTGGCCGTCCGCGTCGGGGGCGATCGCCGCCGCCGCCAGCCCCGCCCCGAGCCCGGCGGCGGCGATCACGTTGTGCCCGCAGCCGTGGCCGACACCCGGCAAGGCGTCGTACTCGGCGAGGATCGCCACCCGCGGGCCGCCCGAGCCGAGCTCCGCCCGGAAGGCGGTGGCCAGCCCGTAAACGCCGACCTCGAGGTCGATGCCGTGCGCGGCCAGGTGGTCCCGGACCAATTGCGCCGACCCGTGCTCGGCGAAACCAATCTCGGCGACGGCGTGGACGTCGTGGCTGAGC
>DASZOE010000475.1:0-6893 GCA_035550945.1 Acidimicrobiales bacterium | reverse complement strand
CGGGGGCTCGACCCGGATCACCTCGGCGCCGAGCATCTGCAGGAGGAGGCCGGCCAGCGGCCCCTGCATGCGGCTCGTGGCCTCGACCACCCGGATGCCGCGGAGGGGCAGGTCGCCGCCGTCTCCCCGGTCCTCGGGCCGGCGCCCGGCCCCCAGCGCCGAGGCACCCGCCCCTCGGCCGAGGAGGGGCCGGTCGTGCTCGGGGCCGGGCTGGCGGAGCACCTCGAGGTACGACCGGACCGGGCACAGGCTCACCCCCGAACTCGCCGCCGCGGCGATGATCTCGGCCAGGGGATGGCGGGCGGCGGCCGCGTGCAGGCCGGTCGGGAGCGAGCACCGGCCCCGGTAGTAGCGGGCGCGGAAGGCGGTCCACGCCCGGCCCAGGTCGGCGTCGGCCGCGCCCAGCCGTCCCCAGAACGACCTCCACCCGTCGGGATCGAACACCTCGATCTCGAACCACCGCCCGTCGGCGCTGCGGAACGGGGGCCCCGGCTCCGGACCGGCGGGCGAGGGCAGGGGCTCTCCCTCCGACGTGGCCGCGGCGAGATGGTGGGCGACCAGCCACAGCCCGGCGCCGAGAACCGACGTCTCGACGCGCCGGACCGGGCGACCGCGGCGGGCGCCGATCCGGGCGGCCAGCGTGCCCGAGGCGGCGAGCAGGCCGGCGGCCACCGACGCCACCTCCAGGCCCAGGCGACGAGGTCGCCCATGGTCCCAGCCGTGCACCGCCATGAGACCGCACAGGGCCTGGATCGACGCCTCGCTCCACTGGCGCTCGGGCGGGAAGCGGGCCGGGCCGCACCACGAGACGTCCACGTCCACCTCGAGCGCCGGCGGCCGGCGTTCCAGGTCCCGCAGCGCGGCCAGGCGCCGGACGCACGTCTCCACCGCCAATACCGGAGCGGTCACGGGCGGCGCAGGCTCCGGGGGCGCATGTCCGTCCACGTCCGGGCGACGTGCTCGAGGCACTCGGCCCGGGTGCCCCGGGGGCCGGTGGCCACCCACCCCGCCGGGGGGTTGTCGTCCGCCGGCCAGATGGAGTACTGCTGTTCGTGGTTCACGACCACCATGTACACGACCTCGTCGTCCTCAGCGCCCATCGCGACCCTCTTCCCCCCGGAGGTGGTGGGAGCGCTGGCGCCCATCGGCGACGCCCGGTCGCCCTACCCCGAGGAACGCGACGCGGTGGCGGGCGCCGGGGAGCGTCGCCGCCGGGAGTTCCTCTCGGGCCGGTCCTGCGCCCACGCCGCCCTCGCCGCCCTGGGCCGGGACGAGGGCGCCGTCGCCGTGGGCCCGCACCGCCACCCGGTGTGGCCGCCGGGGGTGGTGGGCAGCATCTCCCACGCCGGCTCCTGGGCCGGTGCGGTGGTGGCCCCGGCCGGCTCGGTGTGGGCGGTCGGTTTCGACCTCGAGCCCCTCGACCCGCCGCTTTCCCCGGACGTCGAGCGCCTGGTGGCCGTCGCTCCCGACCCTGTCGACCCGTACCGGAGCAAGGTCGTCTTCAGCGCCAAGGAGTGCGTGTACAAGTGCCTCTTCCCGGCGACGGGCTGGGCCCTCGACTTCGCCGACGTCAGCGTCGACCTGGACCTCCCCGGCGGGCGCTTCTCGGCCCGGGTGGCGGCTCCGTTCCCGGGCGGCCTCGAGGGCACGGTGGCGATCGACCGGGGTCACGTGTTCACCGGCCTCGCCCTCCGCCAGTTGAGCGAGGGAAGCGGGCTCACGGGGTGATCCGCCTCGGGCCCCGGTGCAGGTAGGTCACCACCCGGACGTCGTCGACGCCGAGGAGGCTCATCAGGAACCGGGTGAGGCCGAGGCCGAACCCGCCGTGGGGCGGGCAGCCGTACCGGAAGAAGTCGAGGTAGTAGCCGATGGGCCCGAGGGGCACCCCCCGGGCCTGGGCCTGGGCGGCGAGGCGGTCGGGCCGGTGCTCCCGCTGGGCCCCGGTGGTGACCTCCAGGCCCTTCCAGAGCAGGTCGAAGCTCCGGGTCCGGGCCGGGTCGTCGGCGGCGCGCATGTGGTAGAAGGGCCGGATCTCCTCCGGGTAGTCGGTGACGAACACGAACTCGTGGCCGAGCTCCCGGGCCACGTGCTCGGCCACCAGGCGCTCGCCGGTGGCGTCGAGGTCGCCCTCCTTCTTCCCGGTCACCCGGTGCCCGGCGGTGGCGAGGATCTCGTGGGCCTCGGCCATGTGCACCCGGGGGAAGGGTGTGCCGGGGACGACCACGTCCACGCCGAACTGCCGGGCGATGGCGGGGCCGTGGGTCGCGTGCACGGCGCCGAGGACCCGCTGCAGCCAGCGCTCCTCGAACGCCATCACGTCGTCGTGGGACTCGATCCACGACATCTCCACGTCGACGCTCGTGAACTCGGTGTCGTGGCGGGACGTGACCAGGGGATTGGCCCGGAACACGGGACCGATCTCGAAGACGCGGTCGAGCCCGCTGGCCATGGCCATCTGCTTGTAGAACTGCGGCGACTGGGCCAGGTACGCCTTGCGGCCGAAGTACCCGACGCTGAACAGCTCCGAGCCCGACTTGTTGGGCGTGGGCCGCAGCTTGGGCGAGTGCAGCTCGACGAAGCCCTCCTCCCGCCAGACGGCGCGCATGGCCGCCTCGACGGTGGTCTGGACGTCGAAGATCAGGCGGTTGCGGGGCCGGCGCAGGTCGAGGAACCGCCAGTCGAGCCGCTCGTCGAGCGGGGAGGCGTCGTCGATGGGGACCTCGGCGTGGGCCGGCCCCACCACCTCCAGCCCGGCGAGGACCACGTCGGGGCCGGCGATACCCGGGCCGTGGTCGGCGAGCCGCACCGTCCCGATCGCCACCACCGCCGACTCCCGCCGCAGGCCCTTGATCTCGCGGGCCAGGGCTTCGTCGCCGTCGGCGGGATGGAGGAGCCGCGCCGTTCCGGTGGGGTCGCGGAGGAGCAGGACCTGGGTGTCGCCTTCCTCCGACACGCCCTCCACCCACCCGCACAGGCGGACGGTGCCGTCGACTCGGTCGGCCAGCGAGCGGACGAGGACGCGCTCGAGGCTCATGCGCCCGTCGAGGCCGCGGCCCGGGCGGCCGCCACCACCGCCGCCAGCTCGGCGATGGTGGGCGCCTCGAACACGGCGTCGGGGGGCAGGTCGATGCCGTGCGAGTCGTTGAGCCGGGCCACCACCGAAGCCGCGGCCAGCGAGTGCCCGCCGAGGGCGAAGAAGTCCTCGTCGACGCCGACGCCGCTGCGTCCGAGCACCTCCTCCCACACCGCCAGAACGGCCCGTTCCTCCTGGGTCCGAGGCGGGACGGGGGACGATCCCCCAGGCCCGGCGCCGGCGTCGCCGCCGAACGCCTCCCGCAGCTCGCGCTTGACGACCTTCCCCGAAGGGTTGCGGGGGAGGCGCTCGACGAGGAACACCCGGTGCGGCGTCTTGTGCTCGGCCAGCCGCTCCCGCACGAAGGCCTGCAGCTCGCGCTCGTCGACGGCGGAGCGGGCCACCACGGCGGCGGCCACGTCCTGGCCCAGCACCTCGTGGGGGACGGCGAACACGGCGGCCTCGACGACCGCCGGGTGCTCGTGGAGGACGTCCTCCACCTCCAGGGACGAGACGTTCAGCCCGCCGCTGATGATCACGTCCTTCTTGCGGTCGTCCAGGTACAGGTAGCCGTCTTCGTCGAGGTGACCGACGTCGCCGGTGCGCACCCAGTCGCCGACGAAGGTGGCCGCCGTGGCCTCCGGATCCCGGTAGTAGTGGCGCACCGGCGCGCCCGGCCGCCGCAGCCACACCTCTCCGACCGCGCCGCTGGGCACGTCCCGCCCGTCCTCGTCGACGATCCGCACCTCGGTGCCGCCGACCCCCCGCCCGACGGAGCCGGGCCGGGCCTCGTCGTGGACCATGAGGGTGCGGGCCGTCCCCGCCTCGGTGAGGGCGTAGGTGTTCCAGATGGCGGCTCCGGGCAGGGCGGCGGCGAGGCGCCGCACCAGCGCCGGCGGCGAGGGGGCGGAGGACAGGACGACCCGCTCGCCAGCGGAGAGGTCGTGGTGCTCCAGGGCGGCCGACGAGAGGAGGAGCTCGGCCATGGCGGGCACGAGCTGCAGGCGGCGCACCCGGTGCTGGGCCACGAGGGCGCAGAAGCGCTCGGGGTCGAAGACGGGCAGCACGACCGCGGTCCGGTCGCCCCGCCGCAACGGCATGCGGAGCACCTCCTGCCCGGCGTTGGTGCCGACGGGGAAGGCGTGCACGAAGGTGGCCCGGCCGTCGCCGGAGTCCGGCGGGGGGTCGTGGAAGAGGGCGTTCCCGTGGGAGACGGCGACGCCCTTGGGCCGGCCCGTGGTCCCCGACGTGTACAGGATCTCGGCCAGGTCGGCAGGGTCCACCGGCACCGTCGGGTCGGGAGCGCCGCCCGCCCCGGCCGCCTCCAGGTCGGCGGGAGACGCCACCCACCCCCGCGTGTCCTCGGGCCGCAGGTCGGTGGGGCACACGAGCCCCACCGCCCCGCAGTGGGCGAGGATCGCCCGCAGCTCCGGTCCCGCGAAGCGCGTCCCCAGGGGGACGGCGACAGCCGCCGCCTTCAATACCGCCAGGTAGGCGACGGCGTAGTCTGTCCAGCGCGCGTTGTCGAACAGGAGGGCCACGCGGTCACCCCGACGCACACCATGACCCAGCACTCCCGCCGCCGCCGCGTCCGAACGCCGTTCCCAGTCGCCATAGGTGAGCCGGCCTGCGCCGTCGACGACCAGGGCCACCGCTTCGGGATCGGCACCGGCCCGGAGGCGGAGGAGGTCGGGGACGGTTCGCGCCGGCGAGGTGATGGTGGAGTGCTCCTTGAGGGCGGGCGACGGCGACCGCGGTCACCGTACACCGACCGCCTCCGCCGCCCGGTCCCGACGCCCAGGTGAGAGTGCTCAGTACCTGCCTCCCCGGCCACGGCCACTTCAACCCCATGGTCGCGGTCGCCCGGGCCCTGGCCGACGCCGGCCACGAGGTGGCCTTCGCCACCGCCGAGGCCTTCTGCCCCCGGGTCGAGGCGGCCGGCTTCACCGCCTTCCCGGCGGGGATGAGCCTCCCCGACCAGCTGGCCGAGGCCCGCCGCCGCTTCCCGGCCGAGGACGGCCTGCCCGGCCGGGAGCGCTTCGAGAGCTTCGTCCCCCGGATGCTGGCCGGCGTCGCCGCGCCGTCGCGGGTCGCCGCCCTCGTGTCCGCCGTCGAGCGGTGGCATCCCGACCTGCTGGTGCACGACGAGACCGAGTTCGCGGGCGCCATCGCCGCGACGCGCGCCGGGATCCCCTACGCCGACCAGAGCGTCGGGATCCTGCGGCCCCTCACCATGACCAGGCTGGCGGGCGAGGTCGTCCGGCCGTTGGCCGAGGAGTGGGGTGTCGACGTCGGCCCCTTCGGGGGCATGTTCCGCTACCTCTACCTGGACGTGTGCCCCCCCGGGCTCCAATCCCCGGAGATCGGTTCCATCGAGGTCGCCCATCCCGTCAAGAACGTCGCCATCGCCGCCGCGCCCGGCGAGACGCTGCCGGAGTGGATGTCCGAGCTGCCCGCCGTCCCGACGGTGTACGTCTCGTTGGGCACGATCTTCAACCAGGACCTGGGCGTCTTCGAGGTGATCCTCGAGGGCCTCCGCGACCAGGAGCTCAACGTCATCGTGACCCTCGGCTCCGACAACGACCCGGGCGCTCTCGGTCCCCAGCCCCCGAACGTCCACGTGGAGCGCTTCATCCCCCAGGCCCTGCTGCTGCCCTACTGCGACGTGGTGGTGAACCAGGGAGGAACGGCCATCCTGCCCATCCTCGCCTACGGCCTCCCCCTCCTCGTCCTGCCCCAGGGGGCCAACCAGTTCCACAACGCCGACGCCCTCGTGGCCGCGGGCGTGGCCCGCCGCCTCCTGCCCGGGGAGGTCACGCCCGAGGCGGTCGGCGCCGACGTGCGGAGGCTGCTCGACGACCCCGCCCACCGCCGGAGCGGCCAGCGCCTCGCCGCCGAGATCGAGGCCATGCCCGGTCCCGAGGAGGGGGTGCGCCTCCTCGAGCAACTGGCGCGGGAACGGCGGCCGCTCCCGCGCCCGGCGCCGTCGGGGTCACCGGGGCCATGAGCGGGTCCGGCGACCCGTTCGACCCCGCGGCCGCGCCGGTCGTGCGCACCGCGATCCCCGGCCCTCGATCGGAGGCGCTCTGGGCGCGCGACGCCCGCCACCACGCCTCGAACTCCTCGCTCGGCGCCCAGGCCCTGCGCGTGGTCATCCGCGACGCCCGGGGGGCGCTCGTGCGGGACGTCGACGACAACGTCTTCATCGACCTCTCCTCGGGCATCGTCGTGGCCAACCTCGGTCACTGCCCGCCGCCGGTCGTTGCCGCGCTGCAGGACGCGGCCTCTGACCTGCTCCACTACTTCGACTTCGCCACGCCCGCCCGGGTGCGCTTCTTCGAGGCCCTGGCCGCAACTCTCCCGCCCCAGCTGCAGACCTTCCAGATGTATTCCACCGGGAGCGAGGCGGTGGAGGCCGCCCTCCGCCTGGCCAAGTCCTACACCAGGCGCTACGAGGTGATCTCGTTCTTCGACGCGTGGCACGGCCGCACCCTTGGGTCGATGGCGCTCATGGGCGGCTTCCCGCTCAAGCACGGGTACGGGCCCTTTCCGCCCGGGACGACCCACAGCCCCAACGCCTACTGCTACCGCTGCCCCCTCGGGCTCACCCGGGAGAGCTGTGAGGTGGCCTGCGCCCGGTTCCTCGACCGGCTGGCCGAGCAGGCGTCGGACCGGGGCCCGGCCGCCGTGATCATCGAGCCGGTGCAGGGGGTGGGCGGCGTCATACCCCACCCCCTGCACCGGCTCGATGATCACGGCGGCCGGGCCCCGGTCCGACGCCTGCTCGGCCAGCCGGTCGAGGAACCGGGCGCAGGCCACC
>DASZOE010000474.1:0-3045 GCA_035550945.1 Acidimicrobiales bacterium | reverse complement strand
GCTCTGGGCCCCGGGGGTGACCGCGTCGAGGAGCTCCTCCGCCGCGTCGCCGGGGCCGCGCCGCCGCCGGCGGGGCCGGCCGTCGCCGAGCTGGCCGTGTCCACCCCGGCGGGTCGGGTCGAGCTGCCGGTGGCGGCGGTGGACCTGGCCGCGGCCGTGCGCGCTGCCGAAGCCGTCGACCGGGAGTGGGGGGCCGCGGTGGACGCCTGCCGCCGGGCCCCGCGGGCGCCCCTGGTGGCGGACGGCCGCAAGGTCGAGCTGGAGGCGGCCCTCCACCTGGCCATGCTGTTGGGGACCGAAGCCGGCGCCGCCGGCGACGAGGCGGCCCGGGTGGCGTCGGGTGCCCGCCTGTGGCTCCTGGGGGGCGCGGTGGCCTGGGCCCTCGTCGACGACCCCGGTGACCCGTTCGCGGCCTGGGGTGACCTGGTGTCCTACGGTCTCTGGCCCGTCGGTCCCGCCGGCGGCCGGTTGGTGGTGTCCGTGCCGTGACCGACGGAGGGCGCCGGGCCAACCTCGCGGTCGTGCTGGAGGAGGCGGGCGCCCGGGCCGGCAGGGGACGGGTCGCCTTTCTGGTGGGGGAGCGGATCTTCACCCACGGCGACGTCCACGATGGCGCGGCCCGGACGGCGACCGTGCTGGCCGAAGCGGGCGTGGGCCGGGGCGACCGGGTGCTCGTCGCCGTTCCCGACGGCATCGAGCTCGTCTGGGCTTTCCTGGGCACGGTGCGCCTCGGCGCGCTCGTGCTGCCGGTGAACCCCCGGGTGACACCCGACGACCACCGCCAGCTCCTGGACGTGGCGGGTGCACGGACGGTGGTGGCCGGCGCCGAGCTGGCGAGCCGCTTCGAGAATCGGGCCCACGTGGTGGTGGCCGAGGGGCTGGAGCAGGACGTGGCCGGCGCCGAGCCCCACCCCGTGGTCGACGTGGCCGCCTCCGACCCCGCCTACGCCCAGTTCACCTCGGGCACGACGGGCGCCCCCAAGGCGGCCGTCCACCGCCACGGCGACCCCCGGGTGTACTTCGACGCCTTCGCCCGCCCTGCCCTGGCCGGCGGGCCCGACGACACGCTGCTCTCGGTCTCGAAGATGTTCTTCGCCTACGGGCTCGGGAACTCCCTGTTCTTCCCGCTTTTCGCCGGGTGCCGGGCCGTCCTCCACGCCGGGCACCCACGCCCCGACGAGGTGGCGGCGCTCGTCCGCCGCCACGGGGTGACCGTCCTCTTCAGCGTGCCGACGTTCTACGCCCGTCTCGTCGGCTGCGAGGACGGCGGGGCGTGGGAGTCCCTCCGTGCCGCGGTGTCGGCGGGCGAGGCCCTCACCCCCGCTCTGGCCCAGCGGGTGAGGGCATCCCTCGGCTGTCCCGTGCTCGACGGGCTCGGCTCCACCGAGGTGGGCCAGACGTTCGCGAGCAACACCCTCGAGCAGCAGCGGGACGGCACCGTGGGCCGGGCCCTGCGGCCCTACGAGCTGGCCGTGCGCGGCGAGGACGGGAGCGACCTCCCGCCCGGCCAGCGGGGGACGCTTTGGGTCCGGGGGCCGACGGTCCTGCTCGAGTACCTGGGGCGCCCGGACGCCACCGCCGCGGCCAAGCGCGGGGAGTGGCTGTCGACGGGCGACCTGGCCACCGTCGAGCCCGACGGGTTCGTCCGCCACCAGGGCCGGGTGGACGACATCGAGATCGTCGGGGGCATCAACGTCGGGCCTCTGGAGATCGAGGCCGTGCTGGCCCGGCACCCGGCGGTGACCGAGGTCGCGGTCGTCGGCGTCCGCGACGAGCTGGGCGCGTCCCGGTTGGAGGCGTTCGTCGTCCCGACGCCCGATGCCAACCCCGACGACGTCACCGCCGAGCTCGTGGCCATGGCCCGGGCGTCACTGGCGGCGTACAAGGTCCCGCGCGCCGTCCACTTCGTCGACTCCCTGCCCCGTACGCCCACGGGCAAGCTGCGCCGCTTCGTCCTGCGGTCGGGCGGTTGGCCGCCCCGAGCGACGACGGGAGGGAGGACGGGAACCTAGGCCTGGACCCGGAAGGTGCCCCGCATCCCCTGGTCGGCGTGGAACTTGCAGAAGAACTCGACGCCGCCGGGCTCGTTGGGAGGGACGAAGATCACGGTCCCACGCTTGCCGGCTTCGAAGTCGAGGTCGACCGGGATGGAGGGGATGGAGAGGTTGTGGGTGACGGCGCCCCGGTTCACGAAGGTGATCGTCACCTGCTGGCCGGCCGTCACCAGGAACTCGGGGGGTTGGAACTCGAAGTCGCGGGCCGTCAGCTCGGGCCCCGCGACTTCGTCGTCCCCTCCAGAGCAGCCCGGGACTGCGGCCACGACGAGGATCGCGGCCGCCAGCCCGAGGCGAGCGGGGAGCCGGGTCAGGGAAGGCCGGTGATGACTTCGCAGGCCGAGGCGCTGTCGGTGCCGGCCTCGCCGTTGCACTGGTCGGCGTCGGGGCCGCCGTTCAGCTCGTCGTTGCCGGGCCCGCCGAACAGCTGGTCCTGGCCGGCGTCACCGAAGAGCCGGTCGTTGCCGTCGCCGCCCAGGATCCGGTCGTTCCCGTCGCCGCCGCAGATGACGTCGTCACCCCCGAGGCCCTGGATGCTGTCGGAGCCGCCGCCGCCGAAGATCACGTCCGGACCGGCCGTGCCGAAGATGTTGTCGGTGCCCGACGTGCCGACGATCGTCGGCGTCAGCCCGCCGCAGCTACCCGGCGCGGTGGTGGTCGTCGTCGGCCCGACCGTCGTCGAGGTGGACGAGGACGTGGTGGTCGGCCCCATCGTGGTCGAGGTGGAGCTGGTGGACGACGTGGAGCTCGTCGACGTCGAGCTGGTGGACGACGTCGAGCTGGTGGACGACGTGGAGCTGGTCGACGTCGAGGTGGTCGAGGAGGTCGAGCTCGTCGACGTGGACGTGGAGCTCGTGGAGCTGGTCGTCGGCCCGGCCGTCGTCGGCGTCGTCGTGCCGCCGCCACCGGTGGTGAGGATGTCGATGCACCAGCCGCCGACGATGTCGTTGTGGCCCTGGTTCATGTCCTCGACCGACCACAGGTTCCACCT
>DASZOE010000473.1:0-7805 GCA_035550945.1 Acidimicrobiales bacterium | reverse complement strand
GGCCCGGACCAGGTCGGGGGCCCGGCGAGGCGACCGGCAGAACTGGACGAGGGGGGCGAGGACCTTCGTCCAGGTGAAGTCGGCCGACGCGGCCCGCACCCGTTCCCGGCAACGGGCGGCCAGCGCCTCGTCGTCGAGGAGCCGGAACAATGCCTCCTCCAGGGCCTCGACGTCCTCGGCCGGGACGGTGAGGCCCAGGCCGCCGTCCTCGATGACCGCGGCGAAGCTGTCTCCCTCGGTGGCCACGATGGGCAGCGACGCCCACAGATAGTCGAGGATCCGGGTCCGGAACGAGAAGGCCGTCTCCACGTGGTGGTAGTGGGTGCTGACACCGATGTCCGCCTCGAGCAGGTAGTTCTGCCGGTCGTCGTAGGCCACCCAGTCCTCGTTGAAGAAGACGTGCTTTCCGGTGAGCCCGAGGGACGCGGCCAGCTCCCTCGTGGCGACGGCCATGCGCATCTCCGGCACGTCGGGATTGGGGTGGCGGAGGCCCAGGAAGAAGAGGCGCACGTCGGGCCGGCGGTGCCGGACGCGGTCGACGGCGCGGATCAGCGTCAGTGGGTCGAACCAGCTGTAGACCCCGCCCCCCCAGAGGATCACCTTGTCGTCGGGGCCGATGCCCGGGACCACCCCTTTGAGGGCGGCCCGGGTGTGGGCCGGTGGAGCCTCGGAGATTCCGAAGGGGACCACGGCGATGAGCGACTCGAGGGTGTGGTCGTCGTCGTAGGTCTCGGGGTTGATGCGCCCCAGCGCCGCCAGCTGCCCCAGCCAGAAGTCGCGTTGCTTGGCCGAAGCGCAGAGGAGCAGGTCTCCCCGGGCCAGCTGGTCGTTGAGGGCCGCCACGCAGTCGTGCACCACGACGGCACGCTCGTCCTCGCCCTTGTCCTTGGCCTGCTCGAGCTGCTCGAGGTGGAAGGGGTTGTAGACGTCGACGACCAGCACCTTGCGGCTCTGCTTCAGCCACGGGGCCGCGGACATGACCAGTCCTCCGAAGACGAAGACGTCGCACCACTCGTCCAGGGGCCGGAGATCGGCGGGCGTGACCGACCGGCACCGGAAGCGGGGGTGGGTCACAGTGCAGCGGCCCAGGGTCACGAGCTCCACCTCGTGTTCCACCGAGAGGGCCTCGGCGATGGCCCAGGCCCGTATGGCGGGCCCGGCCATCTTGGCCGTGACCGGCTCGCCGGTGGCCACGACGATCCGCCGCCGGGGCCCGAAGTGCTCGTCGATGCCGAACGCCTCGACGAGGGCCCGGTGACCCTCCAGGAAACGCTCGTGGGCGAAGGCGGGCTCGATCGGGCGGCGGAAGAGGGGCAGCAGCTCGGCGTCGGTGCGCCGCCGGTCGGCCTGCACGCGCTTCCGGTCGCGGTGCAGGGCGGGCAGGTGCTCCACGAAGGCGTCGATGGCCAGGGTCGGGGCCAGAACCTCTCGGGAGACCTCGACCCGCCCGGGCTCGCCACCCGGCGCTCCGTGGGCCAGGTCGAGCGACGTGGGGTCCGTGTCGGCCCTCGACACGCCCCGGCGTACAGCCAGGGCGAGGGCGGCCGGGAGGGCACGTGCCAGCGACTCGTCGCCGAAGTTCTTGTAGAGGGTGAAGAGGGCGTTGCGCTCGAGGAGGAAGTGCTCCCGCCAGGGGCCGTACCCCTTCATGGAGGCGTGGTGACGGTGGTACGCGACCGACCCGGGCACATAGCGCACCCGGTGGCCCATGAGGTTCAGCCGCCATCCGAGGTCGACGTCCTCGTAGAACATGAAGTAGCGCTCGTCGAATCCGCCCACCTCCCGCCACACGTCGGCGCGCACGAACATCGCCGCGCCGGTGGCGAACAGGACGTCGCGCGGGTCGTCCCAGGCGCCGGTGTCGGGCTGCTCGCACTCGCGCTTGTAGCCCATGCCGAACCAGGTGAGCGAGGCGTCGACGTAGTCCACGACGGTGCCCTCCCAGTCGAGGACCTTGCTGGCCACCGAGGCGACGTTGGCGTCCGCCTCGAAGGCCTCCACCGCGGCCGCCGCCCACCGGGGATGGGGCCGGGCGTCGTTGTTGATGAGCCCGATCCACTGGCCCGACGCCCGAGCCACCCCGAGGTTGCACCCCCCGGCGAAGCCCCGGTTGACCGGTGACTCGAGCACCGTCGCCCGAGGGACGGCGGCCGCGATGCGCTCCGCGCTCCCGTCCTCCGACGCGTTGTCGACCACGATCAGCTCCAGGCAGTCGCGCGGCCAGTCCAGGTCGTCGAAGGCTCGCAGGCACGCGACGGTGTCGTCCGCCCCCCGGTAGTTCACGACGACCACCGACACCACGCCCGGTCTTGTCTCCAGGCGGCCGCTCATCAGAGCTCGAGGTCGGGCGAGGACCATCGTCCGCCCAGGGCCAGGTAGCCGCCCGACTCACGAGGTGTGCCGTGCTCGACGTCGAAACGCAGGCAGCGGCGCAGGTAGTCGTAGATGTGGGTGGTGGTGTAGTCGACGATCGAGGCCGAGAGGTCGTACGTGCCCGGCTGCAGCATGAGGCAGGGAATGGAGAGGTCGACGCGGCCCTCGCCCTGGATCTCGTCGGGGACGAACCCTGCGTCCCGCGTGTGGTGGGCCCACAGCCAGGTGCCCTCGAGGGTCTCGAGGGCCAGCCCGAAGACGGGCTTCGCCACGGGCTCCTCGGTGTACCAGTGGACCCGGATCGTCACCTCGTCCCCGGTCTTGGGATGGCTCGTGGAGCGGCCGGCGCCATCGACGAGCTCGACCCGCTCGATGCGGGCTTCGGCGGAGCCCCAGCGGGACTCCCCCTCGTCGGTCTGCTGGCGGTCCTCGTGGCCCTGGTCGATGTAGGTGTCGACGACCTCTTCGGGCCGCCCCGCGGCCCGCAGCCGGCCGTCCTCGAGCCATGTGACCTCGTCGCAGAGGGTGCGCACCGCCTCGGTGGCGTGGCTGACGATGACGACCGTCCGCCCCTCGTGGCGCAGGCCGGCGAACTTCTCCTGGCATTTCCGCTGGAAGGCGGCGTCACCCACGGCCAGGACCTCGTCGACCAGCAGCACGTCGGGGTCGACGTTGATGGCCACCGCGAAGCCGAGGCGCACGTACATGCCCGAGGAGTAGGTCTTGACCGGCTGGTCGATGAAGCGCTCGAGGCCGGCGAAGCCCACGATGTCGTCGAAGCGGGCCATCAGGTCGCGCTTGGACAGCCCGAGGATCGAGCCGTTGAGGAACACGTTCTCCCGCCCCGACAGCTCGGGATGGAAGCCCGAGCCGAGCTCCAGCAGGGCGGCCACCTTGCCCCGGGTCGTGATGCGTCCCGAGTCGGGCCGCAGGATCTTCGCCATGCACTTCAGCAACGTGGACTTGCCCGACCCGTTGGCGCCGATCACACCGTGGGTGACGCCCTCGGCGATCTCGAAGGAGACGTCGCGCAGGGCCCAGAAATCCTCGAAGCGCGACCGTCCTCCGCGCATGAGCGTCGCCTTGAGCGACTGGTTGCGCTCGTGGTAGAGGCGGAACCGCTTGCTGACCCCGTCCACTACGACGGCGGGCTCGCTCACCTCAGCGGCCGGCGAGGCGGCGGAGACGGCTGTAGACCCTCCGGAGGGGCTCGGTGTGGCGCATGGTGGCGGAACCGAGCACGCGCTCCAGTTCGGCCCGGGTGTCGGCCAGCTCCCCGGCGAGCTCGCGCTGGCGCCGCTCCAGGTCCCCGACGAGGGTCTCGAGCTCGGCGGCGCGGGCCGAGGCCGCGAGCCGCTCGCCCTCGCCGCGGGCGACGTCGCGCTGGAGCTCGGCCACCTGGTCACGCTGCGCCTGCTCGCGGGCGTGGAGCTCCCACACCGCGGCGTCGGCGTCGTCCACCACCGCCTTGAGGACGAACTGGTAGGTGAGGGCCTCGGGATCGGCGAGGAGCTGCTCCACCAGCTCCGGTGGCACCGTCCCCTGGTCGACCACGACGTGGGTCTCGAAGAGCCCGGCCGTGGTTCGCCGGACGTCGACCGGAGCCATGCCCGCGAGATGGAAGAGGCGCTCCATCGACTTCCGTGTGAAGAAGCGCAGGTGCGTCTCGTCGAGGAGCCCGATCGGTCGGTAGTCGAAGCGGCCTTGAAGCAGGGCCAGGCGGACGCTGCCGTGGGCGATGTTGGGGATGGACGCGACCACGTACCCCCTCGGGGCCAGGACAGCCCGGGCCGAGCGCAGGGCGGCCAGCGGGTCGCGCAGGTGCTCGAGGACATCCCCGAACACGACGACGTCGTAGCTCGCGGGCCCGAACAGCTCGGCCAGGTCGTCGCTCTCGACGTCCCCCACGACCAGCTTGTCCAGGTCGGGCGCGGCTTCGGCGGCGGCCTCCGGGTCGCGCTCGAGGCCGGAGACGACGCAGCCCCGGCCTACGAGCGCCCGTGCCAAGTACCCCGTGGCGCAGCCGATGTCGAGCACGGTCTTGTTCCCCCCCACCAGCTCGACCATGAGCGTGTGGCTGTTGTTGGTGTTGGAGAGGTCGATCTCGGTGTCGTACTTGAGGGATGACATGGGCTCGGGGGATGACATGGGCTGGGCACCGCCTCCGAGCGGGAGCCGGCGAGGGGCCAGCTTAGATCCAGCAGTCGTCACCGGCCGTACCGGCGCCCGCTCTCAGCCCACCGCCGAGCGGCGCCACTGCTGGTTCGCACCCCCGTGGGAGGGCCACTGGATGATGGCGGCGCCGTCGGCCGCCGAGCCTCCCGTCACGTCGAGAACCTGCCCGCTCCTCAACGAGACGATCTGGTACAGCCCGGTGCCGCCGACGGGGGAGAGGCGCCACTGCTGGTTGGTCCCGCCGTGCCACGGCCACTGCAGCACCCGGGCCCCGGCAGACGTCGAGCCGCCGGCCACGTCCAGGGCCAGGCCGCTGTTGACGGAGACGACGTTGAAGACGTCGGCGCTCACCGGGTGCAGCTGCCACTGCTGGTTGGGCCCGCCGTGGGCGGTCCACTGGATCACGGGCGCGCCCGGCTGACGCGAGGACCCGTTGACGTCCATCAGCTTGCCGCTGAGGTTCGACGCCAGTGTGTAACGGGAGAAGGGCCCGGCCACGGCGGCCACGTCGTTCCGGAGCTGCGGGAGCAAGCCGTAGAGGGTGCCGCCCGGGCAGTCGGTGGGGTTGAGGTCCCGGTGGCCGCTTATGGTCGCGACGGAGCGCCCCCCGTAGGAGATCGTCGCTCTGGCGTCGACCCCGTGCACCGAGAGCTTCCAGGCCATGACGTTGCGCAGAGCCGTGTAGGCGACGGCCGGGACCGGATCGTTCGAGAAGGTGCCGAGCAGGGCCATCCCCGTGCTCCCGCTGTTGAACCCGGCGGCGTGAGCCCCGACGACCGGCGCGTGGATGCCTCCGTAGCGGCCCTCGAAGACGGTGCCGAAGCGGTCGACGAGGAAGTTGTACCCGATGTCGCACCAGCCGTTGGTGTGGGTGTGGAAGTGGTAGATCCCTCGGACCAACGCGGCCGAGTTGGCGGCGGTGTAGCTGTTGCTGTTGACCGTGTGGTGCACCACCGCGAAGCGCACACTGCTCGCGTACTCGGGTTGGCTGCAGCCGCTGTTTCGGGACCGGTAGGACTCGTCGGCTCCCCAGGCGGCGCGGCTGACGATGGCCGGCCGGGGGGCGGCCGCCCCCGCCGGTTCGGTGCCGCCCGAGGCCGGTGGCTCCTCGGAGCGCAGCGCGTGGAGCTTGAGACCCGAGAGGTTCCCCTCGGCGACCCTCACCTCGACCTGGCGCGCCCTCGGGCCCACCCAGACGGGTCCGGCCGTGGTCCGGGCGCGACGCTCGCGGGATCCCTCGTCGGGCCCCTCGGAGGGATCACCCTCGATCCGCTGCCACTCCGACCAGGCGCCGTCCTGGCGGACCCGTAGCTCCACGGCCCCTTCCTGGTGACCCTGCCACTCGAAGCCCACCAGCTGGGTGGGATGCCCGGTGTCGGCCGCCCGGGACCACCCCGGCCGTACCGTGTCGTTGGCCAGGGCCTGGACCCGATCGGAGACGACCGGCCGGCCGTTCGTGCGCGGGGACGGGGCCACCACGCCGGTCGTGACCAACGACACGGCGAGGACCGCGGGAACGGCGCGGGGCAGGAGGCGGCGAAGGGTTCGTGGCGAGGTGGGGTTCAAGTGGGAGCTCCCGTGTGTCGGTTCACGCGCCGCCAGTGGTACCGGTTCGCCATGTTGCCAACTGGGGCCGCTGCTGTCGAGGAATCGCCCGGCGCACCACCTTCCCCACGCCGACGGCGAGGAGCACGCCGACGGCCGCCCCGGCTACGAGGAGGCCGTCCCGCTGGTCCGGATTGACGTACGCGAAGTCGACGCGATGGCGCCCGGGACCCACCACGACCGCCCGGAAGAGACCGTCGGCGCGCAGCACCCGCGTGGGTCGGCCGTCGATCCGGGCCGACCAGCCCGGGTCCCAGCGCCCGGCCACCCGGAGAACTCCACCGCCTGGGGCATCCACCTCCCAGCGTTCACGGTCGAGACCGCGGGGGCCGCCCGTCACCGTCCCACCGGAGCCGTTGACGGGCCGCTCGAGCCCCACGACGGCGCTCGAGCGCCGGGGGTCCCACTCCGGTGAGGCGATCTGGGCCCATGCCTCCTCTGTGCTCGCAGGCCGGGCCGCCTCGACCACGACCGCAGGGCCGGCGGACGTCCGTTCGTACACTGAAGGGTCGCCGCCGAGGATCCGGGGATACGCCGCCGGAAGGTCGACGTCGGGGGGCGCGACGACGGTCCGGACGTCGAGGGCGTCGAGGAGGGGTGAGGCCAGACGGGTGGGTTGGGACACCGGCGGAGACGTGTTGCGGTCCCGGGCCCAGGTGCCGAAGTCCTCGACCAGCCGCAGGTAGCGCTCTGCATCCCTGGGGAAGTACGGCGTCACGGCCTGGGCGTCCGCAGCCCCGTAGACCATGGCCAGGTCGGGTGCGAAGGGCGGGAACTGGGTGTGCTCGCCGGCGTGGACGAGCCGACCTCCTCTCTCCTCGACCAGGCGAGACACCGCCAGTTCAGGAAAGGCGGAGCCCTCGTCTACCGAGGGGTACCACCGGCCCGTCGTGAACGCGACCTCGATCGCCACACAGACGACGAGGAGGCTCAGCCCGAGGCGCGGCCGAGCGCGGAGCAGCAGCGCCGCACCGGTGGCGGCGACGGCCACGACGACGGCGAGAGCAGCACGGCCGGCGAGGAACCGGGCCGGGGCCTCGGCCCGGGTGCCGTAGACCGCGAACCACGCCCCGATCGCCAGCAACGACGAGGCGGTCAGGAGGAGCGTCGCCCGACGGGCGCGCTGGTCTCCCGCCCGTAGGTCGTCGAGGCCGAGGCCGGCGAGGGGCAGGGCGAGGACCGGGAGGACGGACAGCCATCGGGAGGGTGCTGCCCGGAGGCGGTCGTAGCCAGGCAACAGCTCGAACAGCAGACTGTGCACGCCGGTCGTGTAGGCGAGGACGGCGACGGCGGCGAGCCCGCCGAAGAGCAGCGGCCGGCCTCGGCGCCGCCAGCCGGCCGCAGCCGCGCCGACGAGCGCGACGGCGGTCACGCCCATGAAGGGTGAGTCCATGCGCAGCTCGTCGTTGGAGCCGTAGGCCACCCTGTCGGGACCGCTGCCGGTGGCGTCGGGAACGAGCACCCGGATGGCCTCGTTCCCCGGTACGGCCACGCGAGGCGGGGCCGGCTCGTCGTCGCGCACGATCGCTCCCGACAGCCGCGAGGTGGGGAGGAGGACGGGAGCGGCCAGGGCGGCGCCGACGGTCACCCCCAGCCCGAGGGCCAGGATCGGCCGTAGCAGTGGCGCGCCGACGGACCGGCGGCGCGCCCCC
>DASZOE010000472.1:0-4405 GCA_035550945.1 Acidimicrobiales bacterium | reverse complement strand
GGACACGGGGCGGTCGAGGGCGACGTAGAGGCGGTCCTCGACCTCGGGCGGGAGCTCGTGCTCGAACGCGGTGGCCAGGCGGTCGGCTTCGTTCCAGGGGTAGCCGAGCATGTCGGACAGGAAGCGCTCGACGATGCGGTGGCGGCGGATGGCGGCGACGGCGACGGCCCGGCCGGTGTCGGTGAGCTCCACGCCCCGGTACGGCTTGTGGTCGAGCAGCCCCCGCTCGGCCAGCCGCTTGGCGATCGCGGTGGCCGTGCCGGGTGACACGCCCATGGCGTCGGCCAGCGCGCCGGTGTGGGCGTCGGCGCCGTCGCGGGACAGGCGGTACAGCGACTTGAGCGCCTCGCGCTCGGACTTCGTAAGTGTCACGTCCATGACTTCGCCGGCCGGAAAGCTAGTTTTTGGGGACCAAAACGTCAAGCACGCACGGCCGTCCCGCCGCCGGACCGGTGGGTCCCCTCCGCCCGGGACGGTGGGTCGCTACGTGCCCGTCGACCCGGAGGGTGAGGAGTGGCGATCGGCCTCGGGGACGAGGTGATCCACGTGGTAGGGCACGGACGTGACCACCGTGCCCTCCCGGAAGAGGAGCTTCGCCTTCAGGAGGAGCGCGCTCTGGTTGTGGAGGATCTGCTCGTACCACTTCCCCACCACGAACTCGGGGATGACGACGGTGACGGTGTCGTAGTCCCACCGGGCGTCGAGCTCGTCGATGTAGCGCTCGACCGGGGCGACCAGCTCCCGGTACGGCGAGTTCACGATCTCCAGCGGGACGTCGATCCCCAGGTCCTTCCACTGGCGCTCGAGGTCGAGGCGGTCCTCGTCCTGGTAGGAGACGTACACCGCCACAAGGTGCTGCGGTCGCAGGGAGCGGGCGTAGGAGAGGGCCTTCAGGACGCCGTGGTGCACCCGGCCGACGAGCACGACCACGGTGTGGTTGATGGCCTCGGGCCGGACGCGGGTGGGGGCCACGGAGAGGGCGGCCGCGACCCGGTCGTAGTGGCGCCTGATGCCGAGGAACAGGGCGATGATCATCGGGACGACGATGATGGGCAGCCAGGCCCCGGTCGTGAACTTGGTGACGGCCACCACGAGGAGCACGAGGAAGGTGGCCACCGCCCCGACCGCGTTGATCACCATCCCCCGCTTCCAGCCCTCCTCCCGCAGGCGGCGATGGTGGGCCACCATGCCGAACTGGCTGAGGGTGAACGAGGTGAACACGCCTACCGCATAGAGGGGGATCAGGGCGTTGGTGATGCCGCCGAAGGCGACGATGAGCCCCGAGGCCAGCACGGCCAGGATCACGATCCCGTTGGAGAACACCAGCCGGTCGCCCCGGCTCGTCAGCTGCCGGGGCAGGTAGCCGTCGCGGGCGACGACCGACGACAACCAGGGGAAGCCGGCATAGGCGGTGTTGGCGGCGAGGACGAGGATGGCGGCGGTGGCGAACTGGAGGAGCACGTACATCGGTCCGCCCCCGTACACGATGTGGCCCATCTGGGAGATGACGGTCTCGTCGTGGCTCGGGTAGGGCTTCAGATGGTTGGCCAGCACCGACACGCCGAAGAACAGGGAGCCGAGGATCCCGCCCATCATCACCATGGTCGTCGCCGCGTTGTGGCGCTCGGGCCGGCGGAAGGCGGGCACGGCGTTGGAGATGGCCTCGATGCCGGTGAGGGCCACGGCCCCCGACGAGAATCCCCGCAGGAGCAGGAACAGCCCGAGCGTCCCTCCCGTCTCCCGGGCGATCTCCGCCTTCTCGGGGTCGAAGGGGATGCGGCCGATGTCGCCGAAGGACTCCCGGGCCAGCCCGTACACGATGAGGGCCCCGAGGCTGAGTATGTAGATGTACGTGGGGACGGCGAAGATGCGGCCCGACTCCTTGACCCCCCGCAGGTTGGCGACGGTGAGCATCAGGATCAGCAAGAGGCACATGGGCACGCGCTGGCTCTCCCAGCTCCGGAAGGCGGGGAGGGAGACGATGGCCGCCACCCCGGCGGAGATCGACACGGCCACCGTGAGCACGTAGTCGATGAGGAGAGAGGCGCCGGCGACGAGCGACGGGCCCCGGCCGAGGTTGTCCCGGCTCACGACGTAGGCGCCGCCGCCGTCGGGGTAGGCGTAGATGACCTGCCGGTAGGACGCGACGACGATCGTCAGGAGGACGGCGACCACGATGGAGATGGGGACGAGCTTGGCCAGCCCGAGGGCGAGGCTGGAGCCGGCGGCGGCGACCACGAAGAGGATCTCCTCGGTGGCGTACGCCGTCGACGAGATGGCGTCCGAGGAGAAGGTGGCGACGGCAATCCGCTTGGGGAGCCGCTGATGGTCCTGCTCGGAGCTGGCGATGGGCCGGCCCACGAGGAGCCGCTTCAGCCACATGGCGCGAACGCTACCGCCGGCCGACCACTGCGTTCGGGCCACACAGGCCGAGGCCGGCACCCCATCCGGCGGGCAGCAGCGACGGCGCCACCGAGTTGTGCGGCGGGACAGCGGCGTGTTCCATGGAGGAGGTCATGAACGTCGTCGTCGTCGGCTGCGGCCGGGTGGGCTCGTCCCTCGCCAGCGTGCTCGACCGCGACGGCCACGGCGTCTCGATCATCGACAAGAACCGCCTCGCCTTCCGCCGGCTTCCGGAGCAGTTCGGCGGGAAGGCCGTTCTCGGCTTCGGCTTCGACCGCAGCCACCTGGAAGAGGCGGGGATCACCGACGCCGACGCCCTGGCGGCGGTGACGAACGGCGACAACACCAACATCCTCACCGCCCGCATCGCCCGGGAAACCTACGAGATCCGCAACGTCGTCGCCCGCATCTACGACCCCCGCCGGGCGGCCATCTACCAGCGCCTCGGCATCCCGACCGTGGCCAGCGTGGCCTGGACGACCGACCAGGTCCTGCGCCGGCTGTTCCCGGAGCGCTCGGTGTCCGAGTGGACCGACGCCACCGGCGGGCTGAGCGTCGTCGAGCAGGCCATCCCCGACGTGTGGTCGGGCCGCAAGCTCAGCGAGCTCGACGAACCCGACCGGTTCCGCCTCGTCGGGCTGACCAGGGCGGGCGAGGTCCGCCTGGCCGGGCCCGGCACCATCGGCCAGGAGGGCGACCTCCTGCACATCGCAGTACGCCGCGGCGCGATCGACGACCTGGAGGCCCGCCTGAAGGAGGGCCCGTGAAGGTCGCCATCGCCGGCGCCGGCAACGTGGGCCAGTACATCGCCCTCGACCTCCGCCAGGGCGAGCACGACGTGCTCCTCATCGAGCAGGATCCCGACCTGGTCGCCATCCTCCGCGACCGCATGGACGTCCGGTGGTTCGTCGGGGACGCCTGCGAGCCCGACAACCTGCGCGACGCCCACCTCGACGAGTTCGACGTCGTCGTGGCCGCCACCGGCGACGACGAGGACAACCTGGTCATTTCGCTGCTGGCCAAGCAGGAGTTCGCCGTGCCCCGGGTCGTCGCCCGTGTGAACCACCCGAGCAACCAGTGGCTGTTCGACGAGGCGTGGGGGGTGGACGTGTCGGTGTCGACGCCGCACCTGCTCACCGCGCTGGTGGAGGAGGCCGTGCAGGTCGGCACGCTGGTGCGCCTCCTTCAGTTCCAGGACGCCCGCCTGGTGGAGGTGACCCTCACCGCGGACTCGCCCGCCCTGGGCATCGCCATCGCCGAGCTCGGTGTGCCCCGCGACGCCACGATCGTGGCCGTCATCCGGGAGCGGCACGTGATCGTCCCCCGCGGCGAGACCACCATGCTGCCCAACGACGAGGTCCTCGCCCTCGTCACCCCCGAGTCGGAGGACGCCGTGCGGGCGCTCTTCGCCGGCGCCTCCCAACCGCGCCCGGTGACGACCTGACGGCGGTCCGGGCGACGGAAGGGCTCAGAGGAGGTCGTAGGTGGGGTTGTAGAGCACGATCCGGCCGCCGGGGCCGGAGGGGTTGGCCCGCCCCCGCACCACGAGACGGCGACCCGGGCCCACGCCGGCGATCTGGCGGCGGCCGGTCCACACCAGGCTGAGGGTTCCCGTCCCGTCGGTGATGGTGGCCTGCAGCGTCGGCGAGCCGGCGCGGGGCACGATGCGCAGGGAGCTGATCTCGCCGACCGCGGAGAACTCCTGGCGGGGGCGCACCTCGGCGATCGGCGTCATGCCCGGCACCTCGGCGCAGGCCTTCCGGACCCGGTCGAGGTCGAGCTCGGCCGCCGGGGTCCGCAGGCCCTTGAGCATGCGCCTCAGAGTCATCGCTCCCCCGGCTCAGCCCGGGAGGTCGTCGGGCGCGTGGAGCATGACCAGGTGCACGGCCGTCCCCTGGCCCGATGAGGTGATCTCCACCTCGTCGACCAGGGCCCGGATGAGGGGGATACCCAGACCCCGCTCGAACTTGAGGCGGTCGGGGTCGGTGACCGGCGGGTGATC
>DASZOE010000471.1:0-2128 GCA_035550945.1 Acidimicrobiales bacterium | reverse complement strand
CCTCCTCGCCGATTGCTGCCGCCACCGGTTCTACGCTAGTGCCACCCGACGGGGGTTTTGACGCGTTCTCGCCGCCCCGCCGGTGCCGCCCGGCGCCTTCGCCGGGGGAGCCGATTTCGACTCAGATCGGCAGGTTCATGTCCGGCTTCTCGCCGCCGGCGCACTCGCACTCCTCGGTGGCGCGGTTGCAGTCGTTGCAGGCGATCCGCCCCTCGTCGTTTCGGTAGACGCCCGCGCCGCAAGCGGCGCAGGTGCTGCGGGCCAGGATCTCGTCGAGCTTGCTCATGGTCTCCCTCGGCCGAACGGTCGCCACCAGTATCGATGCTCCCGGAGGGTGGGCGAAACGTCAGCGCCCCAGCTGCCCCCGGGCCGCGCCGCCCGGGAAGGCGTCGTCGTGCACGTCGACGTAGAAGCCCGCCGGGTTGGCGGCCACGCTGGCGGCCAGCTCGGGCGGGACGTCCGCGCAGCCCGTGGCGGGGCCGCCGGGGACGGCCGTGAGGGCGACCGTGACCGGGCCCACCGCCCCCAGGGGCGCGGTGTGGAGGTGGGCGGCGGCCGGCGGGCCGACGCCCGAGACGGTGACCTCCCAGCACAGCCGACCGGCGTCGGGGTCGAGGATCACCCGGGCCTCGCCGGACGCCTCGGCCCCTCCCGGCGCGGGGACCACGGCCCCGCCCGTGAGGGAGGCGGTGAGCGTCGTCGTGCGCACGGTGGTCGAGGTGGTCGCCGGCGGGGTCGTGGCCGCCGGCCGGGACTGGCCCGAGCCGGAGCCCGACGCGCACGCCGCCAGCAGCGTGGCCACGACCGTGGCCGTGGCCACCGCCGGCCTACCCGCCGGCGTCGCCCGCCTTGGCCCGCATGGCCGAGACCGCGGCGGCGATGCCGTCGGCGTCGAGCACGTCGGACATCACGCCGATCTCGTCCTCCCAGACGTCGTCGGGCACGGCGGACCGGATCTCGTCCTCGAGGACGTGGTACACGTCGAGACCCAACTGGGTCCCGGCCAACGGGCCTGCGTAGGAGGGGTCACCGAGCACCACGGTCTCGGCCGCGATCTCGGCGCTCTCGGGGTCGGGAGCTCCGAGGACGACCAGCAGCTCTTCCTTCCCGTGCTGATCGACGAGCTTGATGATGGCCTCCTGGGTGTGCAGGTCCATGGCTCCGGCCGCCGTTCAGACGAAGCACTCGGTGGCGTTGAACACCACCGTGCCGCCGGCGGCCTTGACGCAGGCCTCGACCGACGGCCCGGAGACGCCGTCGCGTTCGCCCAAGGCGATGACCTTGCGGTCCTGGAGCACTGGCTCACCTCCTCCCTTGCTCACTGGTCGGATATGCGGTCAGCTCTGGGCCGACGCCAGTGTCTCGTCGAGCCACGCGTCGAGGCGGGCCGGGGTGAGGTCGGGATCGGAGAGCCGCGACACCTCTTCGCCGTCGCGGAAGAGCAGGAAGACGGGCAGTCCCATCAGCCGCAGGTCCATGCACAGGCGCCGGTTCTTGGGCGCCTCGAGCTTCAGGACCCGGATCTCGGGCCGGGACTCGGCCAGCTTCTCGACGTGGGGGTTCAGCGCCAGACAGGGCGCGCACTGCGGGCCCCAGACGTCGATGAGCACCATGCCCTCGCCCGTCTGCTCGGCGAAGGTCTCCTTGGTCACCTCGGTGACGCGTGCCACTGCGGCTTTCCTCTCCTTGCTGGGGGCCGGCGCTCGCCGGCCTCTGGTCGTGCTCAGGCGGGGTTGCGTTCCAGGAGGACGCTCATCCCGTCGGACAGCGCGGTCATGCGCCCCAGGAACAGGCTGCCCTTGGCGACGAGCGAGACCCTACCCACCTGCCCCTCGGTCAACCGCTGGAGGGCGTGGGGCAGGTAACACAGGGCCGAGGCCAGGTGGCCCTGGGTGGGGGCGAACCCGGGCATGCCCCGCTCGGCGACGAAGGCGGCGATGTCCTCCCGGGCGATGTCGCCCCGCCGGGCGGCCAGCGCGGCCATGGTCTTGTAGTTGCGCTCGGGGACGTTGCCCGACCCCTGGGGTTCGGTGATCTCGGGGTTGTGCAGCTCGGTGGCGTAGTCGTCGACATCGGTCATCGACAGGCCCACCCGCGACAGGGGCTCGGTGGCCAGTGCCTCCATGAC
>DASZOE010000470.1:0-2408 GCA_035550945.1 Acidimicrobiales bacterium | reverse complement strand
CCCCGTCGAGCCGTTCCACCTCGGCGTCGAGGCGACCCCGGACGGCCCCGCCTTCACCGGGTGGCCCACTCCCCTGCCCGACGAGGCCAAGGCGCTCCTGCTGCTCGCCGACCCCTTCACACTCCCGGCCGACGCCCTCCTCGAGCGCCTGGCCGAGGACCGGCCCGGCCTGCCGGTGGTGGGCGGGCTGGCGTCGGCGGCCCGGGCTCCCGGAGGCAACCGCCTGGTGATCGACGACCGGGTGGTCAGCGCCGGCGCGGTGGGCGCCTTCCTCGGCCCGGGCGTGACCGTGACCACGGTGGTCTCCCAGGGCTGCCGGCCCGTCGGCGCGCCCTACGTCGTCACCCGGGCCGAGCGCAACGTCGTCTACGAGCTGGCCGGGAAGCCGGCCCTCGAACGGCTCCAGGAGGTGGCCGCCACCCTCTCGGACGAGGAGCGCCGAACCATGTCCGAGCTCGTGCAGCTCGGCCGGGTCGTCGACGAGCGCAAGGCCGACTTCGGACGGGGCGACTTCCTCGTGCGCACGGTGGTGGGCGCCGACCCCGACGCCGGCGCCCTGGCCGTGGGCGACCTGGTCGACGTGGGCTCGACCACCCAGTTCCAGGTGCGCGACGCCCGGTCCGCGGACGAGGACCTGCGGGAGATGGTGGGCGGGCGGGCCGCCGACGCCGCCCTGCTGTTCACGTGCAACGGCCGGGGCACCCATCTCTTCGGTACCCCCGACCACGACGCCGGCGTCGTGTTCGAGAGCCTGGCCGGAGCGCCCCTGGCAGGCATGTTCTGCGCTGGCGAGATCGGCCCCATCGGAGGACGCAACTTCCTCCACGGGTTCACCGCCTCGGTGGTGCTGATCTCCGCCCCCGACTCCTCGGAAGGAGCACCATGACCAAGCTGCAGCAGCTACACGCCCAGCACCGCCAGAGCCCCTGGCTCGACAACCTCACCCGCGGGTACCTCTCCGGCGGTGAGCTGGCCCGGATGGTCCGGGACGGGATCCGGGGGGTCACCTCCAACCCCACCATCTTCCAGAAGGCGATCGCCGGCCACGCCGACTACGACGACCAGTTCCGAACCCTCGCCGAGGACCACCAGGAGGTGCAGGACGCCTACTGGGATCTGGTGACGGACGACGTGGCCCGGGCGCTCGAGGTCCTCCGGCCCGTGTACGAGGAGAGCGGGGGCGTCGACGGCTTCGTGTCCATCGAGCTGGCGCCCGCCCTCGCCGCCGACACCGAGGCCAGCATCGCCGCCGCCCGGTACCTCCACGAGCGCATCGACCGGCCCAACCTGTTCGTGAAGATCCCGGCCACGGCCGAGGGCGTGCCCGCCGTGCGCCAGATGATCGCCGAGGGCCGCAACATCAACATCACCCTGATCTTCTCGATATCGCGCTACGAGGACGTGATCGAGGCCTATCTCTCGGGCCTGGAGGCCTGTTCGGGCGATCTGTCCCGGGTGCACAGCGTCGCCTCCTTCTTCGTCAGCCGTGTCGACACCGAGGTCGACCGGCGCCTGGAGGCCGTCGGCACCGATGCCGCCCTGGCCCTGCGGGGCAAGGCCGCCGTCGCCCAGGCCAAGCTCGCCTACGAGCTGTTCCGTGAGCGCTTCACCGGCCCCCGTTGGGACGCGCTGGCAGCTCGCGGTGCGCACGTGCAGCGCCCCCTGTGGGCGTCCACCTCGACCAAGAACCCCGCCTACCCCGACACGCTCTACGTCGACGAGCTCATCGGGCCCGACACCGTCAACACCCTGCCCGAGGCGACCATCGCCGCCTTCGAGGACCACGGCACGCTGGCTCGCACGGTCGACCGGGACGTCGCCGCCGCCCACCAGGTGATGGACGACCTGGCCGCGGTGGGCGTCGACATGGCCGCCGTCAGCCGGACGCTGGAGGAGGAAGGAGTGGCCGCCTTCGCCAAGTCCTTCGACGAGCTGATGACCGCGCTGGAGGAGAAGGCCGCCGCCCTCGGCGCCGGTTAGCCGCCCCGGGCCTCGCCCGGCGCCCTAGCATCGGTCCCGCGGATCCGGGCCCGCCGACTGGCGTCTTCGCGGCGCGCGTGCCCGTGGCCGCAACCGACCGGAGGACACACGCACATGACGGCCGACAACCCCCTCCTGGAGCCGACGCTCGAACGCGTCGCCCCGCCCGCGGTGCTGGTCGTGTTCGGCGCGTCGGGCGACCTCACCAGCCGCAAGCTCATGCCCGCCGTCGAGCGGCTGGCCCTGCGGCGGCTGCTGCCGGCGGGGTTCGCGGTCGTGGGCGTCGGCCGCACGCCGATGGACGACGAGGACTTCCGGGAGCGCATGCGCACGCTGGTGGAGGAGGGCGGGGGCAGCGGCGACGAGGCCAAGCACGTGTGGGACGCGTTCTCGGGCGGCGGCTTCCGTTACGTGGCCGGCGACTACGG
>DASZOE010000469.1:0-4033 GCA_035550945.1 Acidimicrobiales bacterium | reverse complement strand
TCGAGCACGCCCTCCGGCGGCTCGACGACGGCACGTACGGCACCTGCGAGGCCTGCGGTCGTCCCATCGACGACGAGCGTCTCGAAGCCCTGCCCGCAGCGCGGCTGTGCCGTGACGACCAGCAGCGAGCGGAGAGGATGCCCGGGTGACCTGCGGACCGGTGGGGGAGTGAGCCGGTAAGGATGGGCAAGGCCGTCCCCCTGGCGGCAGCCGGGGTGGCGATCGCCGGCGCCGCCGGCATCGGTGTCGCCCTCGCCGACGAGGACCGTCGCAACCGCATCGACCGTCAGGCCCGGGTGTGGCGCCTCTCGGCCCGTCGCGCCCTGCACTGGGCGACGGTGAAGGTGCGGGGCCGGCGGGCCACGGAGGCGGAGCGGGCCCGGCTCGAGGAGCGCTTCGCCATCCGCAGCGCCCAGGACGTGGCCGAGGTCCTCGGCGGCATGAAGGGCGCCATCATGAAGGCGGGCCAGATGATCTCCTTCATCGCCGACGGATTGCCGCCCGAGGCCCAGGCCGCACTGGCCACGCTGCAGGCCGACGTCCCGCCGATGGCCCCGAGCCTCGCCGAAGGCGTCATCCGCGACGAGCTCGGCGCCGACCCCGAGAAGCTGTTCCTCGACTGGGACCCCGTCCCCAAGGCCGCGGCCTCGATCGGCCAGGTGCACCGGGCGGTGATGCCGGACGGGCGCATCGTGGCCGTCAAGATCCAGTACCCGGGCGTCGACAAGGCCATCCGCTCCGACCTCGACAACGCCGAGCTGCTCTACGGGATGTTCGCCAGCTTCGCCCTCAAGAACATGGACGTGAAGGCGATGGTCGACGAGCTCCGCGCCCGCATGGGCGACGAGCTCGACTACCGGCTGGAGGCCCGCTGCCAGGCCGAGTTCGCCGAGCGCTACCGGGACCACCCCTTCATCCACGTGCCCGACATCGTCCCCGAGCGCTGCGCCCGGCGGGTCATCACGAGCGAGTGGGTCGACGGGCTGTCGTGGGCCGACTTCACGGCCACGGCCACACCCGAGCAGAAGGAGGTCGCGGCCGAGGTCCTCTTCCGCTTCGCCGAAGGGTCCATCTGGCACCACCGCGTCTTCAACGGCGATCCCCACCCCGGCAACTACCGCTTCCACCCCGAGAAGGGGAGGGTGACCTTCCTGGACTTCGGCCTGGTCAAGCGCTGGGGGCCGGGCGAGCTGGAGACGCTCAGCCCCATCCTCGACGCCATCCTCGACCAGGACCCGGAGAGCCTCGTCCGGGCGCTCGTGCGGGCCGGCTTCCTGCCCCTCGACCACGGCCTCGATCCGGCCCGGGTGTACGAGTACTGCAGTGGTCCCTATATCCCGTTCCAGGAGGACGGCTTCCGGTACGACCCCGAGTTCGTGGGGCGGACGCTGCAGCGCATGCTCGACCTGCAGGGCGAGTTCGGCGACGTCATCCGGCTCCTGAACATGCCTCCGTCCTACGTGATCCTCGACCGCGTGGTGTGGGGCATGAGCGCCCTGTTCGGGCGCATGCAGGCCTCCGGGCGGTGGGGCGCCCTCCTCGACGAGTACCTCCACGACGGCCCTCCGTCCACCGAGATGGGCAGGGCCGAGGCCGAGTGGCGCCGAGCCCAGCGAGCTACGGCCGCGCCCTAGGGAGCCTGGCCCGCCGCGTCAGGGTCGCTCCGCGGTACGGGCGGGAGGAGGAGCTGACGTTGCACACCTCCGACGGCGTGCGCCTGGCCGGCGCCCGCCTGGCGGGGCCGCCCGACGCGTCGGCGACCGTCGTCCTCCTGCACGGGCTCGTCCACTCCTCGCGCCACCCCCGCATCCACGCCTTCGCCCGCCTGCTCGCCCGCGACGTGCACGTCCTCGTCCCCGACCTCCGGGGCCACGGGCGATCAGGAGGCCTGTGCACGCTGGGCCGGGATGAGCCCCTCGACGTCGCCGCCGCCGTGGCCGCCGCTCCGCCAGGCCTGCCGGTGGTGACCCTCGGCGTCAGCCTCGGAGCGGCGTCGGCCCTCCTCCACGCCGGCACCGTCGGCGGCGTGGCAGGAGTGGTGGCCGTCAGCGCGCCCGCCTGGACGAACGCCTGGGACACGCCGGCCACGATCCGGGTCCGCCGGTTCGCGGCCTCGCGCGCCGGGCGCCAGGTCGTGGCCCGCGCGCTGCGCACCCGGCTGGCCCCCCTCTCCGACTGGGTAGCGGAGTCGAGCACGGTCGTGGGGAACATCGCTCCCGCCTTCACGCTCGTCGTGCACGACCCCGCCGACCACTACTTCGGGGAGGAGCACCCCCGCAGCATCCACGGCTGGGCCCGGGAGCCCAAGGACCTGTGGCTCCTCCCGGGGACCGGGCACGGCACCGACCTGCTGACGCCCGCCCTCGCCGACCGCCTCCTGGCCCACCTGGTGGAGCCCGGCCAGGCGGGACGAGACCCGGATGACGCCGTCGCCCGGGCTGCACGACGCCCACCGGGACCGCTGGTTCTCGACCCAGCGGACCTCGGTGGGGTGTGGGAGGCGGTAGCGGTCGGCCAGGAGGGCGGCCCGAGGCCCGAGATCGATGCCGGCCGCCAACCTCCGGCGCCCCAGGCGGCGGACCATCTCCGCGACCCACCGCTCCTCGTCGGCCCGGCTCATGGAGGCGGGGATCGACACCCGTACCACCCCGTCGGCCTCTGTCGCCTGGACGGTCTTCCGCCGGCGGGGGCTGCGGATGACCTCCACCTGCACGGTGTGCGACGCTAGCGGCTGGCCCTCGCCGCCTGGCTCATCCCGTGGGAGCGCCGAGGGCCTCCCGGCGGGGGGGGAAGCCCGAGCCTGGAGGACCGACGTGGGGCTCGACATCTCGAAGCTGGGCGCCCGTTACGGGCCCACCAGGGCCACAGTCGACGCGTCTCGGGCCCAGTCCTACGCGGCCGCCACCAACGACCCGACTCCCGTCTACCGGCACGGTCCCCTGGTCCCCCCCCTCTTCGCCGTCGTCCCGGCCTGGGAGACGTTGATGGGCGCGGTGGTCGACGTCGTACCGCCCGAGAACCTACCGCGGCTGCTCCACCTCGAGCAGGACGTGCACCTCCACCGGCCACTGGTGGTGGGTGACGAGCTCGTCACCGAGACCCAGGTGCACGGCGTCAAGGCCCGGCGGTCGGGGGCCGAGGTCACCTTCCTGGTCCGGTCCTGCGACGGCGCGGGCGGGGCCGCGGTGGACCAGTACGCGACCATGTTCATCCGGGGTCTGGGCGGGGGCGACAGCGGCGGGGCGGAGCCGCCCGGGCACTCCTTCCCGACCTCCGGCCGCGGCGATCCGGTGGCCGAGACGACCGCCCACGTCGACGCCGACCAGACGTGGCGTTACCGGGACGCCTCGGGCGACACCAACCCCATTCACGTGGACGAGGTGTTCGCCAGGGATGCGGGGCTGCCGGGCGTCATCGTGCACGGCGTCTGCACGATGGCCTTCTGCAGCCATGCGCTGGTTGGCGCGGTGGCCGACGGCGACCCAGGGCTCCTCCGTCGGCTGGCCGTCCGCTTCTCCCGTCCCGTCCGCCCCGACACCGACCTGGTGACGACGGTCTGGGACCTGGGAACGGACGGCGACCGCCGGGTGTACGGGTTCGAGGCGCGGAGCGAGGGCTCGGTGGTGGTCAAGGACGGCCGGGCCGAGCTCGGGCCGGCGGGGGCGTAGGTGCCCGTCCTCCGCCTGTTCGCGTCGGCCCGGGAGGCCGCGGGCGTGGCCCGGGCCGAGCTCGAGGCCGCCACCGTGGACGAGCTCCTCGCCGCCGCCTCGGCACGCTACGGCGAGCGCTTCACGGCGGTCCTCGCCCGGTCGCGCGTCTGGGTGAACGGCGAGCCCGCGACCGGCGACACGCCGGTCACCGGGCACGACGTGGTCGCGGTGCTGCCCCCGGTGTCCGGCGGGGCGGGCGACACCGCGGTGCTCGAGAAGCCGCCCCCGCACGGGGAGAGCGCCGCCACGGTCCCACCGGCGACGCCGGCGCCCCTTCCGGTGGCCGCGCCCGAGTCCGAGCCCGAAGCCCCCGAGCCCGAGCC
>DASZOE010000468.1:0-8067 GCA_035550945.1 Acidimicrobiales bacterium | reverse complement strand
GACGTACGCCGCTCGCCGACCGTTGAGGAGGTGGCGCATGGCCCGGCGCTCACCCACGGCCTCGAGGGTGGCGAAGATGTCGGGCAGGAGGCCGGGCGCCGGCTCCAGCACTTCGGTGCGCAGCTGGTGCAGGGCCCGGAGCACCTTGCGGTACTGGGCCAGCTCGGCCTGGCAACGCAGGCAGGTCTCGACGTGGCGACGGAGCTCGAGGTCGGCGACCGCCCCCCCGTCGACGATGGCGGGCAGCGCCTCGGCGACCGTTGCGCAGTGAACGACTCCGTCGGGTGGCGACATCCGGCTAGACCGCACGGGCTCGCTCCTCTCCGGGCATCGGGAACAACCTTTCACGAAGCTTGCGGCGGGCTCGGTGCAGCCGGACCTTGGCTGCCTCCTGGGAGATCCCCAGCTCGGCGGCGATGGCCTCGTGGGGCAGGTCGTAGATGTCCCGCAGGACGACCACGGCCCGCAGGCGAGGGGGGAGCTCGGCCAGCGCCGCCGTCATCCGGTCACGGACGTAGCCCGCCTCGGCCATGGCCTCGGGGTCGGCCTCGAGGCGCTCGTCGGCGACGGGGTCGTCGGCGGTCAGCTCCTCGTGACTTCCCTTCGAGCGCCGGGCGAGCAGGGTGGAGGCGCAGTTGGCGGTGATGCGGTACATCCAGGTCGAGAACCGGGAGTCGCCCCGGAACTTCCTGATCCCGCGCCACGCCCGGAGGCACGCCTCCTGGGCCACGTCGCGGGCGTCCTCCTCGTTCGCCGTGAGGCGGAAGGCGAGGGTGTAGACGTCGGCGTAGGTGCGCTTGACCAGCTGCTCGAACGCCCCCAGGTCGCCGGCCTTCGCCGCCGCCACGAGCTCGGACTCGTCGGAGGGCACCACGGGGACCATCGGCTCTTCGACCTCCGCCGGGTCCGGGACGTTACCCTCCCCTGCGTTCGGGCCACGCAGGCCGTCCCCTGCGTTCGGGCCATGCAGGCCGTCGTCGCTCAGCGGGTCTCCCGGTGCAGCGTGTGGGCCCGGTCCCACCGGCAGTACTTCCGCATCTCGAGCCGCTCGCGGTCGTTCTGGCGGTTCTTCATCGTGATGTAGTTGCGGCGCTTGCACTGCTCGCAGGCCAGCGTCACCTTGACCCGCTTGTCACCTTTGGCCACCGCTCACTCCGTTCGCTCGCTCGAAGAGCCCGAGAACGTCCGATCGCCCCTCCCGGGCGCGCCCATCCTAGGTCGAGCAGCCCGGACCGGCCGGGCTGGAAGTAGCGGCGGGCGGACTCGAACCGCCGACTCCTCGATTATGAGCCGAGTGCTCTGCCAACTGAGCTACGCCGCCATGGCGTCGTATCCATTGTGCCCTCCGGCGAGCGCCTTCAGGCACCGGTTTGCGAGCGAGCCCCCTGTCGGAATCGAACCGACGACACCAGCCTTACCATGGCTGTGCTCTGCCGACTGAGCTAAGGGGGCCGGCGCTGCCGCGGCTTCGCTTCTGCTCTCGTCGCCGTCCGGCCGCCACTTCCATAGTAGTCGGGGCCCGAAACGCGAGCTGCCTCTGCGTTCGGCCACGCAGGCTGCCGTTGCGTTCGGCCACGCAGGCTGCCGGTAGCGTCGGCCCATGGAGGTGCGACTGGCCCGCCCGACCGACGCCGAGGCCACCCGCGCCATCTACAACGCCGAGGTCACCACCACGACCGTCACCTTCGACCTGGTGCCCCGGTCGCTCGAGGACCAGCTGGCCTGGCTCGAGAGCCACGCCGGGGCCCACCCTGCGGTCGTGGCCGCCGACGGGGCCGAGGTGGTCGGCTTCGGGAGCCTGAGTCCGTACCGCAGCCGACCCGCCTACGCCACCACCGTCGAGGACTCGGTCTACGTCCGGGCCGACCGGCGCGGTGAGGGCTTCGGCGGGGCCATCCTGTCCGAGCTCGTGGCTCTCGCCACGATCGGCGGCTTCCACTCGGTCATCGCCCGCATCGTCGGCGGGCACCAGGCCTCCATCGCCCTGCACCGGTCGTGCGCCTTCGACACGGTCGGGGTCGAGCGCGAGGTCGGCCGCAAGTTCGGCCGGTGGCTGGACGTGGTCGTGATGCAGCGGCTCCTCTGAGGGCGCCGCCTCCTCGACTGCGCTTGCTCAGCCGCCGCCCATGGCCTGGGCCATGCGCCGCTCCATCTCGTCCGGCGGCACGTCCTCGACGTGGGTCGCCACGCTCCACTGGTGCCCGAAAGGGTCCTCGAGCTGGGCCGTCCGGTCCCCGTAGAACTGGTCCTCGACCGGGCGCAGCGCCGTGGCGCCGGCCTGCACCGCCCGCTCGAAGACGGCGTCGACGTCCTCCACGTACACGCTCACGATCACCGGGCTGCCGCCGACGGTCCGGGGGCTGCGTCCCCCCGTCTCCGGGAACTCGTCGGCGACCATGAGCAGCGAGTCGCCCAGCTGGAGCTCGGCGTGCCCGATCTTTCCGCCGGGAGCGGGCATCCGCAGGCGTTCCGTCGCGCCGAAGACCGACGCGTAGAACTCGATGGCCGCCGCCGCGTCGTCGACGAGGAGGTACGGCGTGATCTGGGGGTAACCGTCGGGAATCGGCTTCACCGCCATGGGGACCTCCGGCTCTCTCTTCCGTGTTCGCTGCGTTCAGCGGGTCCACCCTAGGAGCCGCTGCTCAGCTCCGCCCGAGCCCGGCCACCGCCGCCGCCGCCCGGTCCAGCTCCTCCTCGGTGTTGACGTAGTGGACCGACGCCCGGACCAGGTCGCCCAGGGCGCGCCGCGGGAGGTCGAGCTGGGCCTGGTCCCGCCGGGACACCGACGTGTTGATGCGCCCGGCCGCCAGCCTGCGCCGCACCTCGGCGGCCTCGACCCCTTTGACGGTGAAGGTGACGACCCCGCACCGCCGGGCCCCCTTGTCGTGGACGGTGACGCCCTCGACGGCCCGCAGCCGGTCACGGAGCGCCTCTCCCAGGGCGGTCACCCGGGCCTCGATGGCCTCGACCCCCCAGCCCAGGGCATGGTCGATGGCCGCGCCCAGGCCCAGCAGCCCGGCGACGCTGCGTTCCCAGGTCTCGAACCGGCGGGCGTCGGGCGCCAGCTCGTAGCGGTCCGGCCCCGTCCAGGTGGCCGAGCCCACCTCGACGAAGGGCGGGTCGAGGTCTCCGATCAGGCCCCGGCGCACGTAGAGCACGCCCGTGCCCCGCGGGCCCCGTACGTACTTCCGCCCGGTGAAGGAGAGCATGTCGCAGCCCAGCTCGGCCACGTCGAGGGGTAGCTGCCCCGCCGACTGGCAGGCGTCGAGGAGATAGGGGACACCCGCGGCCCGGGCCAGGCGCCCGACCTCCGCGGCCGGGTTGACCAGGCCTCCGTTGGTCGGGACGTGGGTGAGGGCGATCAGCCGGACCCGGTCGTCGATGCGCCGCTCGAGGGCGGCCACGTCGATCTGGCCGTGCTCGTCGTCGTCCACGACCTCGACCATCGCCCCGTGGCGCCTGGCCGCCTGGAGCTGGGCGATGGCGTTGCTCACGTACTCCGCCCGGCCGATCAGGATGCGGTCGCCGGGCTCGAACCGGAGGGAGTAGAAGGCCATGTCCCAGGCCCGGGTGGCGTTCTCCACCAGCGCGACCTCCTCGGGGTCGCACCCGAGGAGGCGGGCCGCCGACCGGTAGACGTCCCACAGGCGGCCGGCGGCCTCGTCGGCGGCCTCGTAGCCACCGATCTCCGCCTCCCGGCGGAGGTGGGCGACGACGGTGTCGAGCACGGGCGCCGGCAGCAGCGACGCCCCGGCGTGGTTGAGGTGGACAACGGCCGCACAGCCGGGCGTCAGGGCGCGCGCCCGATCGACGTCGAGCACTGGATGCGGGCGGCTCAGGTGAACTTGAGGAGGATGAAGACGACGAACCCGATGAGCGCCAAGGCCTCGGTGAAGGCGATCCCCAGGAACATCGTCGTGCGCACGGTGCCTGCCTGTTCCGGCGACTGGGCCATGGCCTCGATGGCCCGGCCGACGACGATGCCGATGCCGATGCCCGGACCGATGGCCGCCAATCCGTAGCCGATCCCGGCGCCGATCGCCGCCAGCCCCTGTTCACTGAGCTGGAAACCCGGAGCGCCGTAGCCATAGGCGCCGCCGCCGCCCGGCCCCACCTGGGCGTCGACCAGGGAGATGCTCGCCAGCCCACCGGCGCACACCGCAAGGAAGAAGGCGGCGCGCTGGGCTTTTCGGGTTTCGAGCATCACGAGACCCCTCGTCGGCCGCACGGGCGCCCGACCCTAGTGCGCGGTGTCAGATCGGGGCAACGGCGCCGCTCGCGGTCCGCCGGAGGGCACCTAGAGTCGCACGGAGACGCCGGTCCCGCCGGGGAGGCGGTTGGTCGGCCGGGACCGGGGGCGACAGTCGATGGTGGAGCCCGCCACGGAGGGACGGACGTCGGGAGCGGTCCCGGTCGACGCGCTGGCGCGGCCGCCGGCCGAGCCCGGCCCCGACCGCGTCGGGGCCGTCGCCGGCTGGCTCGGGCGCCGGGCCACGGCCGTGGTTGTCGTGCTGGCCCTGGCCGCCGGCGTGTGGGCCGTCGCCGGGTCGCAGCTGATCTTCCCCTACCTCTCCGACGACCACGACGAGGGCCTGTACCTCTACCAGGCCGACGCCCTGGCCCATGGCCACCTCTTCCCGCCCGCGCCCCGGCATCCCGACGCCTTCCTCCCCTGGCTCAGCGTCCTCTCCGAGGGACGGTTCATCCTGAAGTACACGCCCGTCCACGCCTCGTTCCTCGCCGCCGCCATGGAGCTGACGGGGACCCCGCGGGCGGCGCTGGGCTTCGTCGCCGCCGGGCTGGTGCTGCTCACGTACGCCCTGGCCCGGGAGGTCCTCGGTGACCGCCGGCCGGCGCTGGTGGCGAGCCTGTTCCTCGCCCTCTCCCCGCTCGTCGTCATCCAGACCACGACGTTCCTGTCCTATTCGACGAGCCTGCTCCTCCTGGAGGCGTTCGCCCTCACCCTGCTGCGCGGCCTGCGGACGGACGGCCGCCTGCTCCTCGCCGCCAGCGGCTTCCTCCTCGGACTGGCTGCCTTCGCCCGTCCCTTCGACGCCCTCGTGTTCTCCCTCCCCCTCGGCGCCTATCTGCTCTGGTCCCGCCGCCGGGACCGGGCCCGGCTGGTGGCCGCCGGGGCGTGGATCGGGGCGGGGCTGGCGCTTCCCCTCGTCGCCATGCTCGCCTACTTCGAGGCCGCCACCGGCAGCCCCTTCCGCTCGCCGTTCAACCTGCTGGAGCCCCAGGACACGCTCGGCTTCGGCACCCGGAGGCTGGTGCCCGGCGGGCCGGGCCTCACCTTCACCCCCGCCCACGGCGTCTACGGCGTCGCCCGCTACGTGCTGCTCACCAGCTTCTGGGGGTTCGGCGGACTGGTGCTCGTCGGCTTCTTCCTCGCCTCCGTGCTGCGCCGGCGGCTGCGCGGCCCCCAGGCGTGGCTGGCACTGATCGTCGTCAGCTACTCGGCCGGCTACCTGTTCTTCTGGGGGACGTTCGGGACGAGCCTGCGGGGCACCCTGACCTCGTTCCTGGGCCCCTTCTACTTCCTGCCCATCCTGGTCCCCGTCACCGTGCTGGCGGGCCGGGGCTTCACCGACCTGTGGCGCCACGACCGCTTCATGGCGGCCACCGCCCTCGTGGTGATGGGCGGGGTGAGCGGCTCCCTCCTCGTGCGGGCGGTCGAGGTCAATGTCGACCTGACGGCCGACGACCGCCGGTTGTACGCGGCCGTCGCCGACGCCGACCTCGACCGGTCCCTCGTCCTGCTGCCGACGCTCTACGGCCCGACGATCCTCCACCCGTTCGCGTGGCTCTGGAGCACACCGGAGCCCGACGCCCGGACCGTCTACGCCCTGGACCGGGGCGACCCGAAGAACCTCGCCCTCCTCCGGGACCATCCCGACCGGACGCCGTACCGCGTGCGGGTCGTCGAGTCCCACCTTCGGGCCAACCCCCCCGACCCCCGGTTCAGGACCGCGCTGGAACGCCTGACCGTCGTCTCCGGACCGTCGGTCGCCATGAGCGTCACCCTCGAGAACCCGACCGACGACCCCACGGTCGTGCTCAGCGTGGCCGCCAACGGCCGGCGGGAGTCCTTCGTCCTCGACGACGCCTCCGTCCGAGGGAAGCGCTACGAGGTGCGCCTCCGCGTCGAACCCGGCTCGGTCGTCGTGGAGGGACGCACCGGGCCCGACCGCACGGAGGCGGTGACCACGGACGAGCTCCTCACGCTGTCGCTCGAGACGGGCGCCGGGGAGGGAGCCGTGTCGCAGCTGCGCTCGCAGCGCCCGATCGCCTTCACCGTCGAGGGCGACGTGGTGTGGCTGCTCCTCCCGGGACCAGTCGCCGGCCAGCAGCTCGGGCCCGAGACCCCGATCGGCGTTCCCCGCCCGATCGCCTGATCCCGTCGCCCCGGGGGACGCCCCGCCCTGTTGACTGGGGTCGGAGGCTGCCGACCGTGGGGTGCCACGGGCATTGGCAGAGGCAACCTGCAGCTCGAGCGGTGCGTGGGCCGGGAAGGATTCGAACCTTCGTAGGCTGAGCCGGCAGATTTACAGTCTGCTCCCTTTGGCCACTTGGGTACCGACCCGCTGCCGCCGAGGATAGCGTCGGGCCGTGCCCACCTTCGACGTGGTGTCCGAGGTCGACCTCCAGGAGGTCCGCAACGCCGTCGACCAGGCCCGGCGTGAGGTTTCCACGCGCTATGACTTCAAGAACACCGACTCCTCCCTCGAGCTGGGGGACGAGGGGATCCGGCTCCACTCCTCCACCGAGGACCGCCTGCGGGCCCTGGTCCAGGTGCTCGAGGAGAAGCTCGTCCGCCGCTCCGTGCCCCTGAAGGCGATCTCTTACGGGAAGGTCGAGGAGGCGGCCCGGGGCACCGTGCGCCAGGTGGCGACGATCAACGCCGGGATCAGCGACGTCAAGGCCCGGGAGATCAACCGCTTCGTGAAGGACCGAAGTCTCAAGGGCGTCTCGTCACAGACCCAGGGCGATCAGCTGCGGGTGTCGGCCAAGAAGAAGGACGACCTCCAGGCCGTCATCGCCGCCTTGCGCGAGCACGACTTCGAGATCCCGCTGCAGTTCAAGAACTTCCGCGACTGAGCCTCTCCGGTCTCGAACCGGGGATCAGTGGGCGTGCCCGCCCAGGACGCGGTCGAGGATCGCGGGCGTGACCGGGCCGAGCACGGAGGCCGAGGCGTGCTCGGCCGCGTCCCAGGCGTCGGCCAGGGCCTTCTCGATCCGGGCGTCGTCGATGGTCAGGCCCCGGGTGGCGCGTAGCTCGGTGAGCCGCATGGAGCCGGTGGTGGTCGCCGCCGAGAGCACAAGGTCGGTGTCCGACCCCCCCGCCCGGGGCTCGTCGAAGCGGCGCAGGACGCCGGCGTCGGTGACGGGCCGGGGCAGGCCGATCTGGTAGCCGGCCAGGATCGTGGGGAGGTTGGCCAGGGCCTCGTCGAGCCAGCGGTCGAGGATGGGCTTCGGGTTCGTGGCCGCACCGCCCTTGGGATGGATCTCGAAGTGCACGTGGGGCGAGCCCGTGGCGTTCCCACTGTCGCCCAGGTAGCCGACCACGTCACCCGTCTTCACCCGGGAACCGTTGGAGAACTCCTTGGCGTAGCCGTCGAGGTGCGCCATGTAGTAGTAGGTGCCGTCGGCCGTGGTCACGTAGGCGGCCTTGCCTCCCAGGGGGTCCTCGCCGAAGTGCACGATGCCGTCCTCGGGCGCCCGGACGGGGAGCCCCCGGGCCCCGAAGATGTCGTTGCCCTGGTGGAGATGGAAGGGGGGACCGAACCGGGGCATGAGGAAGTCGTCGTTGTAGGCGGCGTCGCCGCCCACCGGGAAGTGCCCCATACCGATCACGGCCGCCTCCTCCGGGCTGAGCCCCAGGTCGACGAGCTGGCGGAGGGCGGTCCAGAGCTCGGTGGTGCTGCGCCCGCCCGTCCGCTTGATCGAGTTGATCATGGCCTGGGCGTCCACGGGGACGACCTGCTCCCCGGCCGCCTTGTCGGGCGCCTTCGTCGTCGCCGGAGCCGGACCCGGAGCCGGGGCGTTGGCCGCCGGTCCGGGCGG
>DASZOE010000467.1:0-15513 GCA_035550945.1 Acidimicrobiales bacterium | reverse complement strand
GGGTGGGGGCGGCCGGGCTGGCGCTCTACGGCGCCATGCTCGCCGCCGCCGACCTCCCCCTCCCGCACCCCGAGGGGCGGGAGGAGGACCAGCCCCGCTCGTCGCTGCGGGTGCTCCTCTCGGTGGCGCGCGACGGCCGGGTCTGGCTCGCGGGCCTCATGTCGCTCCTGATGGGGCCGTTCGACGAGGCCCTGCTCGGGTTCACCATCGCCCTGCTGGAACGGGAGCGGGGGGCGTCGGCCGGCGTCGCCACCCTCGTCGCGCTCATCGGCGTGAGCGGCGGGCTGCTCACCTTCACGGTCCTGGCCCGCCGTCTGGAAGGCGTCGTGGAGACGAAGCTGCTCGTCGTGGCCGGCCTCACCATGACCGGGGGTGCGGCGATGATCGCCTTCCTGCGGGCGCCCGTGCTGGTCGCGGTCGGCGCCTTCGTGACCTCCGTCGGCCTCAACCTGGGCTGGCTGGCCCTGCAGCACCGACTCCTCACCCTGCGCCCGGGTGAGGTCGGGTCCACCAAGGCGGTGGTGAGCGCCATCGAGCTCGGGGGTGCCGCCGTCCCCGTCGGCATCGGCGCGGTGGCCGACGGCACCGACCTGGTCCTCGCCGTCGGACTGTACGCGGTGCTGGGCCTCGTCTTCACCGCCCTCGCCGCCGCCGGGGCCCGGGAGCCGGCCGTCGCCGTGACCGCCGAGGACCTTGAGGTCTAGGCGGGACGGGCGTACGCTGCTCGTGGCGTCTCGCCACGCCTGACCTCCGCACCAGCGCCCACGCCGCTGGCCCCGGGAGGCAAAGGGGGCCCCGAGTCCTCGGCGGGCCGGCTCCGTGCCCGAACGGAGAGCGGCGGTCACGACCGTCGAAGCCTCCGGGCCTCGGTCCGGGAGCGTGGGTCCCGGGCGGAGCCCCGTGGAGGTACGACGATGACCGAGCACAAGAGCTTCAAGCGCAAGATTCGGGCGCGCATGGCCAAGACCGGGGAGCGCTACGGCGCGGCCCGGCGGGTGCTGCTGGACAAGGGGTCGCCACGCTCGGAGCCGGCGCCGGGCGTCGCCGCCGAACCGTCAGCCCGGGCCGACGAGCCGGGGCTGTCCGACGAGTCCATCCGGGAGGCCACGGGACGGGGGTGGGACGACTGGTGCGCGGAGCTCGACGCCTGGGGCGGCACGAGGCGCAGCCACACCGAGATCGCCCGCCACGTGAACGAGGCTTACGCGGTCCCCGGGTGGTGGGCCCAGTCGGTGGCCGTGGGCTACGAGCGCATCCGCGGCCTGCGGGCGCGGTACCAGCGCCGGGACGGCACCTTCGTGGCGTCGGCGTCGAAGACGCTGAACGTCCCCGTGGCCGACCTGTGGGAGGCGGTGGCCGACGAGGCCCGGCGGGCGGCATGGCTCCCCGCCGCCGACACCCGGCTGCGGGGGGCGACGCCGCCCAAGGTCGTCCGCTTCGACTGGCCCGCGGACGGGAGCCGGGTGACGCTCTACCTGACACCCAAGGGCGCCACCCGGTCCCAGCTCGCCGTCGAGCACGCCAAGCTGGCCGACGGGGAGGCGGTGGTCGCCAGCAAGGCGTTCTGGAGAGAGCGCCTGGGCGCCCTCGCCGCGCTGCTCGAGGCCTGATCAGACCTCGACGTCGCCGGGCTCCTCGGCGTCGGCGAGGCGCCACTTCAGCTGGAACTCGACCTCCTCCTCGCTGTCGCCCCGCTCGTGCTCGACGCTGATCTCGGCCCGCCGGGGGACATTGACGCGCTCGCCGGCGACCTGGATGCGGAAGGGCTTGCCCGCCTCCAGGGCGTCGGCCAGGCGGCGCAGCTTGGCCGCGAACTCGGCCACCGGGTAATTGCGTTCGACGTCTCGTTCAGCCATGGCGCCCATCCTGGCACCGGGGGAGGTGTGGTCGCCGTCAGGAACGGAAGGCGGCCTCGACGAGGGCCTCGTCGCCCTCGACGCGGAGGTCGTCGCCCGGCGACCTCAGCGCGCGTCGCCCACCGGCCAGCGCCAGCGCGGTGAGGGGGTCGGTCTCCAGGCAGGCGTCGGCGTCGTCCGCCGACCGCAGCTCCACCCGTCGTCGGCGACCGCGGAGGGTGATCGTCAGGTGCTGGTCCCCCGCCCGGAGCTCGACCACGCCCGTCCGCCCTGGCGAGCACGGACCATCGAGGAGGGCACGGACGGCCAGCGCGAGCCATCGGGAATCGAACCGGTCGTCTGCCGGCCCCGGGATCATCCACACGGCACCCCAGCGGATGAAGGCGGCGATGGGGCCCTCCAGTCCCCTGCCCAGGTCGGTCAGCTCGTACCGGCCGTTCCGTCCCCCGCGCTTGCGCACCAGCTGGTCGGCCTGGAGCTGGCGGAGGCGGTCGGCCAGGAGGTTGGTGGGAACGCCGGGTAGGGCCTCGAGGAGGGACGCGTAGCGGGCGGGGCCGAGGAGGAGCTCGCGCACGATGAGCAGGGTCCAGCGGTCGCCGACGTGGTCCAGCGATCGGGCCAGGGCGCAGAACTGCCCGTAGGTGCGAGCCACGCCAGGGATATTACTTGACTTTTTAAAGCGGAGGGGGTTGGCTCTGGGCGTGGAGGGTCGCCACCACCGGGTGCCGGTTCCGGGCGGGCACATGGCCGTCCACGATGTCGGCGACGGCGCTCCCGTCGTGCTCCTGCACGGCATCCCGGGGAGCGGGGCGACATGGGACGGGGTGGTCGCCCGCCTGCGGACGTCGTTCCGCGTGCTGGTGCCGGACCTCCTCGGCTTCGCGATGAGCAGCCGGCCCGCCTCGGGGGCCATGCTCCTGGCGGACCGCCAGGCGGACGCGCTGGCCGTCGCCCTCGATGCGCTCGCCGTGGGGCGCGTGGCCGTGGTCGGTCACGACTTCGGGGGACCGGTGGCCCTCCTGCTGTCCGCCGCCCGGCCCGACCTCGTCGACCGTCTGGGCCTGCTCGCCACCAACGCCTTCCCGGACACCCCGGTGCCCTTCCCCTTGTCGACCGTGCGCTGGCCGGGGGTCGGCGCTCTGGCCCGCCTCCTGCTCTTCTCCCGGCCGGCGCAGCGGATGATGGTGCGCGCCGGCACCGGAGGGAGCGCTCGGCGTCTCGACCCCGCGCCATACCTGGGAGACATCGGCCAGAGCCGCGCCGTCGCCACGATCTTCGCGGCCGGCCTCCGCGACCTCGCCGAGCGGTATGCGCCGGTGGAGGACGCCCTCTGCGGGATCGAGGTGCCCCTGTTCGTCGGGTGGGGCGACCGCGATCCGTTCTTCCCGATCGAGCAGGGCGAGCGCACCGCCCGCGCCGCCGGCACCCGGCTCCGCGTCTATCGGGGGGCAGGCCACTTCCTGCCCGAGGAGCGCGCCGCGGAGGTGGCCGCCGATCTCGCCCGGCTGTGCGACCGGTCGCGGGCGTGAAGCGGGGCGCCGTCGTCGACGAGGTCATCGCCGCCCACGGCGGTATCGACCGCTGGAAGTCGGCCAGGGCCGTGCGCGTGCGCTTCGCCTCGGGCGGGCTGGCGTTCGGATCCAAGCTCCAGCCCCGCTCCCTCCTGGACACCACCGCGACGGTCGCCGTCGACGGGCAGCAGGTCCGGCTGGCGGGCGAGCGTCCCCGCCCGTGGGCCGCCGCCTTCCCACCGCTCTCCCTCGAGCCTCGCCGCCGCCCGTGGTGGCGGAGGACCGACGTGGCCCGGTTCGCCGCCGTGGCCATGTGGACCTACGTCCACGTGCCCTTCGTCCTGGCCCAGCGCGACGTCGACGTCGAGCTGCTCGAGCCGTGGGACGAGGAGGGCGAGGTCTGGCAGCGGCTGGCGGTGACCTTCCCTCCCCGGATCACCACCCACTGCCCCCGGCAGGTCGTCTACGTCGACCCCGAACGGAGGATCCGGCGCCACGACTACACGGCGCTGGCCATCGGGACCTGGGCCCACGCCGCCCACTACTGCAGGCACCACCGCATGTTCGACGGAGTGCTCGTACCGACGCGCCGCCGCGTCTATCCCCGCCGGCGTGACCAGCGGGCCCGGCGTCATCCGCTCCTCGTGTGGATCGACGTCGCCGACCTCCGCCTCGAGCGGTGACGGGGCGCGGTGAGCCCTTCCACCCTCGGGAAGACTGGCGCCATGGACACCTACGAGGCGATCGTCACCAAGCGCGACACGCGGCAGTTCCGCCCCGACCCCGTCGACGAGGCCGACCTCCGCCGGATCCTGCAGGCGGCGCGCATGGCCGGCAGCGCCAAGAACGAGCAGGTCACCCGACTGCTGGTCGTCGTCGAAGAGGGCGAGCGGGCCCGCCTGGCGGAGTGCGGGAGGTTCGCCCGCTGGCTGCCGTCCGCTCCCGTCGTGGTCGTCTTCGTCGTGCCCGCCGAGGGCGGGCGGCCGTTCGACCACGGCCGCATGGCGCAGAACATGATGCTGCTGGCCAACTCCCTGGGGCTCGCGTCCTGCCCGATGACGTTCCACGACGGGGACTGCGCCCGGCGGGTTCTCGGCCTGCCCGACGACCGCAGCGCGCCGATGGGGGTGGCCTTCGGTCGGCCCGGGCCGCCCGACCCGAACCGCCGCTCTTCGCCCCGCATCCCCGTCGACGAGCTCGTGCGGTGGGGCCGCTGGTCGGACTGAAGCGCGGTCCGGAGACAGACCTTGGCCCCCCGTGGCAACGACGAGGTCGCCGGCGCGGTGCTGGCCGTCCACGGCGGCGCGGGAGGGTTCCGGTCGGTCCCCGAGCCGCGGCTCGCCCGGGCCCGGGAGGGCCTGGCCGCCAGCCTGGAAGCGGGGCTCTCGGTGCTCGGCCGGGAGGGGTCGGCGATCGATGCCGTGGTCGCCGCCGTCCGGGTGCTCGAGGACCACGAGGAGCTGAACGCGGGGCGGGGCGCGGTGCTGAACGCCGAAGGTGAGGTCGAGCTGGACGCCGCGGTGGCCGACGGCGCGACCGGGAGGGTGGGCGCGGTAGGCGCGGTGGCGGGGGTGCGCAACCCCGTCGACCTGGCCCATGCCGTGCTCCGGGAGCGCTCGAGCGTGCTGATCGCCGGGCCTGCGGCCTCCGACCTGGCCGGGCGGCTGGGACTGGCCATGGAGCCCCCCGACTACTTCGTGACCGAGCGCCGGCGCCGCGAGCGGACCGGACCGCTGGGCACCGTGGGCGCGGTGGCACGTGACGCCCGGGGGAACCTGGCCGCGGCCACGTCGACGGGCGGACGGACGGGGAAGGCGCCCGGACGGGTCGGCGACTCGCCCGTGCCCGGCGCGGGGACGTGGGCCGACAACGCCACCTGCGCGGTGTCGGCGACGGGCGACGGGGAAGCCTTCCTCCTCGCCGCCTTCGCCCACGAGGTCGACGCCCGGGTGCGCCTGCTCGGACAGAGCCTCGCCGGGGCCTGCGGAGCAGCCCTCGCCGCCGTCGAGAGGAAGGATGGCGCGGGCGGCTGCATCGCGCTGTCGCCCGACGGTCGCCTGGTCATGCCCTTCACGAGCCCGGGAATGCTCCGCGGCTGGGCGGACGAGGGCGGCCCGGTGCGGATCTCCGTCTTCCCCGAAGACTGACCGTCCGTCGGCGGCGGCGGCCGGAGCCCCAGCGGCAAAGCCGACGGCAGCCGCCCTCGCCCGAGCGCGACACTTGGCCCATGCCGTCGGCCCCGCCCCCCGCCCGCGGCTCCCGGCTCCTGGGGAACACGTTGGATCTCCAGCGCGACCAGCTGGGCACCTACGCCCGGGCCATGGCCGAGCACGGCGACGTCGCCCGGTTCCGGGTCGGCCCGCCGGGCGTCGGGTTCACGTTCGACGCCGTCTTCTCGCCCGAGGGCGCCCGGCAGGTGCTGGCCGCCGATGCCGGCAACTACGTGAAGGACGCACCCGTCATCGGCGAGTTCCGGCACTTCCTCGGCAACGGGCTCCTCGTCAGCGAAGGAGAGCGCTGGCGCCGAGATCGGCGCATCGCCCAGCCTCTCTTCACCCGGCGCGCCGTCACCGGCCACCTGGAGACGATCGCCATGGCCGCCGCCGAGCTGCAGTCGTGGTGCGTGGCCGACTCCACCGCCGGTCGGGCCATCGATCTCACCGAGCTCTCCATGCGCTACGCGCTGAACGCGCTGGGGCACACCGTCTTCGGGGACGACATCGTGCAGGCCGCCCCGACGCTCCGGTCCGTCCTCCCTGCGCTCGGCGACCACCTCAAGCGGCGCTCGCTGACTCCGGTGCGGACGCCGCACTCGTGGCCGACACCCGCCAACCGACGCGCCGAAGGCATTCGGAAGGTCGTGTGGGACCTCGCCGACGAGCTCATCGCCAAACGCCGGGCCGGTGGCTCCGACGGAAGGGACCTGCTCAGCCGGCTGCTCGACGCCCGCGACCCCGACACGGGTGATGCGCTCAGCGACGACGACGTGCGCGACGAAGCCATCATCTTCCTCATCGCCGGTCACGAGACCACAGGCAGCGCACTGGCGTTCACCCTGCAGCTTCTCGGTCGTCACCAGGAGGTCCAGGAACGGGCCCGGGCCGAGGTGCTCGACGTCGTGGGCCGCCAGCCGGGCGGGCCGTACGAGATCGAGCAGCTGCCGTACGTCGCCACGGTGGTGGACGAGGCCATGCGCCTGTACCCCCCGGCCCACACCGTCGTCCGGCGCGCCGCCGAGGAGACCGAGCTGCTCGGCTACCCGGTGGAGAAGGGGCGGATCGTGGCCGTCAACATCTGGGGCATCCACCACCGACAGTCCGTGTGGTCCGATCCCTTCGAGTTCTCGCCCGAGCGCTTCGAGGAGAGCCGCAGGGCGGCCCAGCCCAGCCGCCGGTCCAGCGGCTACACCCACCTTCCCTTCGCCGGTGGACCGAGGGCCTGCATCGGCGAGCACCTGGCCATGGCCGAGCTGGTGGCCGCGGTCGCCGGCCTTCTCGCCAGGTACCGGCTGCGGTCGCAACTCGAGAGCCCGGACCTCGAGGTGGATCTGGCCCTCCGGCCCAAGGGCGCGCTTCCGTGCCTCTTCGAACCGCTGTAAGCAGGGAAGCTAGGGGGGCGGCGTGGGTCTCGACCGAGGCGACGACGGGTGTCGCCCGGTCACCTCGAGCGAGGCAACCACCATCTCCGCCGTCTGCCACGCATGTCCCCGGTCGGCGAGGAACTGCTGGACGTCGAGGGGCTCGGGACTCTCGTCAGTGGCGGCGAGAACCGAGGTGACGACGTCGCGGAGCGTCAGGTCGTCGAATCCCGCCACCGGGCGGTCGAGCTGCGCGTCGGCACGCTTCCGCCGCTGGCGGGCGACCTCGTCAACATCGTCCGGCCCGGCACTCAGACTCTGCCTCGGCGGCGTCATGGGCCTCCAGGGTGTGCTGCTCCGAAGGCGACGACGGGGCGGCTTCGCGGACCCGAGACGTCCTCCAAGGGAGGGGAAACCCCCAGGATACTTCCTCGCGGGGTGTCGGCCGCCTACTCGGACCCGGTTGACAATCGCCGACGCCTCCTGAAGATCTCGTAGCGTTCCCGTCCGCGCCTTGCCCGGTACATGGCCACCTCGGCGTGGCGCAGGAGGGTTGCCGCCTGGACCGGCGCCTTCCCGAGAGCGACACCGACGCTGACCGTGACTCTCAGGTCCTCCCCGTCGTCGACGACCACCCCGGAGAGGAGGTCTGCCACTCGCTTGGCGATCTGGGCGGCTTCCTTGGAACCGTCGACGCCGGCGCAGAGCAGGGCGAACTCGTCTCTGCCGAGCCGGGACGCCACCGCGTCGTCGCGGACGCCGGTTCTCATCCGGTCGGCCAGCGTCACCAGCAACCGGTCGCCTGCCTCGGCGCCTATCCGCCCGACGAGGGTCCGGAAGTCGTCGATGTCCACGAAGAACACTGCCGTCTGCGCGCCCTGTTCGGAACGGGCGAGGGCCAGCTCCAGGAAATCCAGGAAGGTCGCCCGATTGACCAGTCCGGTGAGCTCGTCCTGGCATGCGAGCGCAGCCACCCGGTCCTCGAGCTCCGTCTGCCTCGTGACGTCCTCGCCGTTGACGACAATGGCGCGGACCAAAGGCTCGTCGAGGAGGTTCCTGGCCGTGGACTGGTAGGACCGCCAACCATCCTCACCCCGGAGACGTGCGACGAACGTCACGGTGTCCGACGGGCCCCTGAGAAGCTGGGCGATCGCGCCCCCGACCACCTCCGCGTCGTCCGGATGCACGAGCTCGGTCAAAGCTGGCGCCCTTCCGTCCTCGGAAAGGAGGAGACCGGGCTCGAGAGGCGGTAGCGAAAAGGAGACGGCTCCTTGCTCGGACAAGAGCATCAGACGTTCGTGCGAGTCCTGCAGCATGAGGCGCCACCGGAGCTCGGACGCGAGATCATCTCCGCGGGACAGGATCTCGGAATCCAAGGGCTCGACACTGCCGTAATAACTCGGCATGTGGGCCCTGCGGTTCGCGGTCTCGAACTCGAGCTCGAACTCGGCCAGCGTGATCACCTCGGCCCGGACGACTTCCCACTCCGGTGCTTCGAGCGCGGAGACCGCCTCCGACCACCGTCGGAGCACGAACCACAGAGCGTCCGTGGGATTGGTCGCCGTGACCAGTAGCTGGACTGCGTAGCGGTCGGCACTGCACAAAGCGACGGGCTGAGCGTCCGACACGGCGTCGATCACGCGGGAGAGGGTCGCTTCGTCGAGCTCCGGTGTCGAATCACCTGTGGCGGCTTCCACCACCACGACCCATTCCGTCGTCATGCTGCTCCCGGAGCTTCGTTGCGCGGCGTCTGCGGTTCCCGAGCGGCGCGCATTCTTATCTCCTGCCAGGGTTCAAAGCAACCACTCGGGTGGTGGTGGCGCTTGTCCGGGTGTTTCACCACAAGCTACGGGCCTCCGGGTGGGACGCCGGTGCGCCGTGGGACTTGACTTCTCGCGTCGACAGCGTCTTAGATGGCAAGATCTACTGTCGGCCGGGGAGCAGCGCCACGCAAGTCTTTGGCTTCGCGCGTCCTGTGGATCCGAGATACTCAGCTGTGCAGGGCATTGTCCTCCGAGAGCGGAGGGACGTGAGCGCGTCTCCGGAGTTTCTCACTACAAGTCAGGCGGCGAGGTTGCTCGGGGTCCTTCCTTCGACCCTTGCACGATGGGCTGCTCACGGCCGTCTCCCGTACCATCTCGGGCCCAGCGGTGAACGGCTCTTCCGCCGCCAAGATCTCGAGGCAATGGTGATCAAGCCGCGGGAGAAGCCTCCGGCGTCGGACGACTGATCCGATCCCCCCTTTTCCGACGCGAACTCGCAATGAGTTGATTCGCCAACTCCCCTCGACTACTCACGCGATAGGACCACGGGGCCGTGGGGATGTCAAAGACGTAGGCGCGATAGCGGAGTTCGAGTTTCGCGATAGTGTCTCGGGGCGCGCCGGGGTCTGTTCTCGTTGAAAGTTCTACAAGGAAGCCCCATGGAATTGCGTCACCTTCAGTACTTCCTTGTCCTGGCGGAAGAACTGAGCTTCTCGGGTGCAGCCCGCCGGCTCCACGTCGCCCAGCCTTCGCTCAGCCAGCAGATCCGACAGCTGGAGAGGGAGCTGCAGACAGAGCTGTTCGACCGCAGCCGTCGTCCCGTCCAGCTGACGAGGGCCGGGGAGCTGCTGCTCGGCGACGCCTACAACCTCGTCCAGGAGGTCGAAGCCACGGCGCGCGACGTGCGGCGGGCAGGCCGAGGCGAGGTCGGCCGGGTGCGGATCGGGTACTCCTACGGCGGGCTCTACGACCTCGTGCTGACGCTCTTGCGGCGGCTCCGGGACGCCTACCCCGACGTCAACATGGTGATCGAGCAGCTCCCGGAACGCGAGCAGCTTCCCGCCCTCCGAACACGCCGTGTCGACATGGTGCTGGGGCGCCTCACCGAGCCCCTGACGTCCGACATAGCCGTGCAACCGCTCCGCGACGAGAGGTTGATCGCCATCCTGCCGACGCACCATCCCCTCGCCGCCAACCAGAGCGTGATGTTGACCGACCTCCGGGACGAGCGGTTCGTCATGTTCCCCCGGCGCCTGGAGCCGGTGATCTTCGACAACTACATCCAGGCGTGCCTCAACGCCGGCTTCACCCTGTGCCTCGAGCACGAGGTCAGCGACGCGCAGACCCAGGCGCTGGCCATCGCTGCGGGACTGGGCGTGGGTTTGAGTGGCGAGCACCTCGCCCTGCGCTTCCCGGAGCTCGTCTACCGGCCCGTGGAGCCGTTCTTCGCCATCGCCAAGGTCGCTGCGCTCTGGACGGAGAGCCGCGTCCCCGAGGCCCTGGTGCCGTTCCTGGGGGACCTCTGACCGTGCGAGAGCCGCGGGACGAGGCCTGCGGTGCGAGCGGCGGGTCTACGGAAGGTGGCCGACCGAGGCCAGGGAAGCGGCATCGGTCTCGGCCGTCCGCTCGGCCATCGTCGCCTCGAAGGTCGCGACCGCGTCGTCGTCGATGCCGATCGTGAGTCCCGTCGACGCCCGCACCGCCGCCGTCGGTGCCCTGTCGCGCAAGTAGGTGCAGCCGCGGGCCTGATGCGTGCTGCGAAAGCTGCTGAGGCTCCGGACACACCTGTTGAACTGCTCCGTGAGCTCCTCGACGCCCGCCTGGACCACGAAGTCGCGCACGATCGGGCCGGTGAGGTCGAGGGCCCGGAGGAACCGACGGTGCGGCCTGGGCATGTACCGACGCCCGGCCCGCGCCAACTTCGCCAGCCCGGAGCTGCCTCGGACACCCAGCGCGGCGTCGATCGCCTGGATCGTCGGTAGCTGCATGCCACTCGGTCCCCCCTCGATCCGTCCGGGCTCGTCCGTCTCGGCCGACCAGGCGAAGGTGGGTTGCACGAGGTCGCGCCATATCGCAGGGTCGACCGTCCTGGGCCTGACCAGCGCGCTGAAAGCCAGCGTCATCGCGTTGATCGAGACATGGAGACGCTCCAGCGACGTGATCCCCGAGTCCACATCGCACGCGGCGGCGGCCTCCACCACCTCCACCAGGTGCTCGACGACCGTCGCTCCCTTGGCTTCGAGCAGCACGAAGCTGAGCGAGAACCGCTCGAGATGGAGGTCGAACGGCGGCAGGAGCCAGTTGTGCGCGACGCGCAGGGTGTCCCCGCTGAGCTCGGCGGGGCGGTACGAGGCGCCGCCTGGCGTTCCCTCCTTCTTCCAGTTGCAGAGATGGAGGCTCCACATCGTCCCGACTCTCGGCTGGTCACACGACCGGGCGAGCGCCGTCCACGGTCCGGCGATCCCGGGGGGCAGCGAGATGCGGTGCTCTGCGAACCTCTCGGCGACGGGAGGGACCCGGTCCCACCGATAGGTGTGGCCGAGGACGCTGAGCGCGGTCATCAGCGTCTCCCGCTCGCCGCTCGTCAGCCGGGCGACGGCGGACGTGACCCGGGGGTCGTCGCGCCGGAACTCCCGAGCCAGCCAGCGCCGGACGCCACCACTCTCTGCCGCGTACCGGAAGGCCAGCTCCGCGCACGCAGAGGCGAAGGGCGAGAACACGAGAGGCAGCCCGTCGAGCGGAACGCGGTCCGGCAAAAACGCTCCGACGTTGCCGAGATTTGCCTCATATGATCCCCGGACGAGCCTGGCCACCTGCAATGGAGTCCGCGTCGTACCTCCTACAGAATGCACTCAGCACGCCACCTGTTCAACATTCCGCGCCAGGGGGGCTGAGTCGTCAATCGGAAGCGACACGAGGTCCGCCGTTCGAGAGGTTCGAGGATGGGGGTGCCGATCGACCGCCCTCAGCGCACCACCGCGACCTCCTCGAATTGTAGGCCCAGCCGGCGGTCGTGTCCACGGTCTCGACGCTGCCGGCTTCCGCGACCACCGCCGCCGCAGCGCCCGCGGCAGGACGATCTGTCCGACGCGAGCGGCACTGTCACGGCCGTGACCATCGCCCTCTTCACCGACGACCCCGGCTGCGGCGAGGGCCTGGACGGTGCCGAGGGCCCTGTGGCGGCGTTCGGGCGGGAGGCCGTGCCGGACGGTCTAGGCTTGACGGGAGCCCCCAGGTGGGGGCCGTTAGTGAAAAGAGATTCCGTTGGCAACAGGTACCGTCAAGTTCTTCAACGCCGAGAAAGGCTTCGGGTTCATCTCGCGCGAGCAGGGCGACGACGTCTTCGTGCACTACTCGAACATCCAGGGCGCTGGCTACCGCTCGCTCGACGAGGGCCAGCTCGTCGAGTTCGACGTCGCACCGGGCCGAAAGGGTGAAGAAGCGCAGAACGTCCGCGCCATCTAGGCGACCGCGAAACTCCGAGCCGCCGGGTCCCGGCGGCTCTTTCGCGTCCGCCGCACTCGACGTAGGCCGCGCCTACAGGCCCAGGCGGTTCAGGGCCTTCGGGCGGCGCTGCCAGTCCTTGTCCACCTTCACCACCAGCTCGAGGTGGGCGCCCTCTCGCAGCTGGGCCCGGACCGAGGTGCCCACCTGCTTCAGCACCGAGCCGCCCCTGCCGATCACGATCCCCTTCTGCGACTCCCGCTCGACGAGGATCTCGCAGCGGATCCGTGGCCATTCCCACTCGGTGACCCGGCAGGCGATCGAGTGGGGCAGCTCGTCGCGGACCACGGCAAGGAGCTGCTCGCGGACGAGCTCGGCCACCCAGAACGCATCCGGGACGTCGGTGACCGTGCCCTCGGGATAGTACCGGGGACCCTCGGGCAGGCGGTCCACGATCGCCTCGAGCAGCTCGTCGACGCCGTCGCCGGTCCGGGCCGACACCGGGAAGTACTCGGCCAGGTCGAGCTCGGCGGCCCGGGCCAGCTGGGCGGCGATCTCCGCGGGAGAGGCCAGGTCGACCTTGTTGACCACGCACAACGCGTCCTTCGGGACGCGGGAGGCGACGAAGCGGTCACCCGTCCCCAGGGGGGCGGTGGCGTCGAGGACGAGGCAGACGACGTCGACGTCGCCCAGCGCCTCCGAGGCCGTGGCGTTCATGCGCTCCCCCGCCACCGTGCGGGGCTTGTGGATCCCCGGCGTGTCGATGAACACCACCTGGGCGTCGGGCCGTCCTGGCTGCGTGCCCGGAGGCAGTTCAAGGATGCCCCGAACCTGGGTCCGCGTCGTCTGGGGCTTGTCGGAGACGATGGCCACCTTCGTCCCGCACATGGCGTTCACCAGCGTGGACTTGCCCACGTTGGGCCGGCCCACGAGCGTGGCGAACCCCGACCTCATCCTTCCTCGAAGGGAGGCTTCACCCTCGAGATGCGCACCCGCCCGATGCGCCGGCCCTGGACCTTCTCGGCCCGCAGGCGGTGTCCGTCGTAGTCCACCGACTCCCCTTCGGTGGGCACGTGGCCGAGGAGGTTGTAGATGAGCCCCCCCACCGTGTCCCAGTCGCCCTGGGGGAACTCGGCCTGGAGGAGGTCGTTCAGCTCGTCGATCGGCATGCGGGCGTTCACCCGGATGGCGCCGTCGGGCAGGGGCTCGATGGGTGCCTCCTCGACGTCGTACTCGTCGACGATCTCGCCGACCAGCTCCTCGATGAGGTCCTCGAGGGTGACCAGGCCGGCGGTGCCTCCGTACTCGTCGACCACGATCGCCATGTGGGACTTCTCCCGCTGCATCTCGGGCATGAGCTCGGCCACCCGCTTGGTCTCGGGCACGAAGCGGGCGGGGCGGACGAGCTCGCGCACGGGCTCCTCCCCCCGCGACTCGCGCATGGCCCGCATCAGGTCCTTGGCGTAGACGATGCCCGCGATGTCGTCGATCCCCTGCTCGTACACGGGGATGCGGCTGTAGCCAGCCGACATCACGACCTCCATGACGTCGCTCACGTTGGCCCGGGACTCCACCGAGACCATGTCGGGCCGGGGGATCATCACCTCCCGCACCACCGTGTCGCCGAACTCGATGATCGAGTGGATGAGCTGGCGCTCCTCGCGCTCGATCACGTCCTCCTCGACGGCCACGTCGGCCATGGCGAGGAGCTCCTCCTCGGACACGAAGGGGCCCTTCTTGAGGCCCTTCCCGGGGACGATGACGTTGGAGAGCCCGATCAGGGCCCTGGAGGTCAGCCGCAGGGGGAGGAAGCGCGAGATGATCGAGACCAGCGGCGCCACCAGCAGCGCGGCACGGTCGGCGTGCTGCACGGCGAAGGTCTTGGGGACGGACTCGGCGATGACGAAGATCACACCGACCTCGAACGCGGTGGCCACCACCACTCCTCCCGGCCCGAGGTGGCGCTCGGCCACGATTCCGACGAGCGTGGCCGCGCTGAGATGGCACAGCAGGACGAGGAACAGGACCGGCGTGAGGAACTCCTCGGGGTGCTCGACCAGGCGGAGGAGGGCCGGGGCCCCCCTGCGCTCCTCCTCGACGAGGGTGAGGGCCTTGACCCGGTTGGTCCTCGTCAGGCTGGTCTCGGCCATGGCCAGGAACGCGGCGAAGCCGATGAGGACGACGACCGCCACCAGCATCCATATCTCGGTGACCGTCATCGCCGGTGGAAGCGATCGAGCAGCTCCTGCTCCCGCTTCTGCATGACCTCCGCCTCCTCCCCCTCGGCGTGATCCATACCCAGCAGGTGGAGGAGGCCGTGCACGACCAGGAGGGCCATCTCGTCGTCGTAGGTGCCGGCGTGGGTGGGGGCGTTGCGGCGGGCGACGGCCGGGCACAGCACCACGTCGCCCAGGATGGTCGGCATCTCCGCCGGCTCGGGATCGGCGCTCGGGCCGGGGCCGAGGGAGTCGGCGGAGCGGGCGCCCTCGTAGACGTCGTCGTCGATGGGAAAGGCGAGCACGTCGGTGGGCCCGGAGTGGCCCAGGAAGCGCTGGTTGAGCTCGGCCATGGCCGTCTCGTCGACGAACAGGAGGGAGACCTCGGCGTCTCCCCGAACGCCCTCGGCCGCGAGCACCGCTTCGGCGAGGCGGGCCCAGCGCAACGTGTCGACGGGTTCGTCGGCCTGCTCGTCGGCCGCGAACACGTCGATGGGACTTGGAGTCACGGCGTGGCCGCCCGTTCGTAGGCGTCCACGATGTCCTGCACGATGCGATGGCGGACGACGTCGCGCGACGTGAGGTGCACGAAGGCGACGCCGTCGATCTCGCTGAGCACGGGCTCGAGGCCGAGGAGCCCACTGCGGCCGGCGGCCAGGTCGACCTGGGTGACGTCGCCGGTGACCACCGCCTTCGACCCGAAGCCGATGCGGGTGAGGAACATCTTCATCTGCTCGGGAGTGGTGTTCTGGGCCTCGTCGAGGATCAGGAAGCTGTCGTTGAGCGTGCGACCCCGCATGTAGGCAAGGGGCGCGACCTCGATGGTGTCGCCGTCGAGCAGGCGCTTGGCGCCCTCGGGGCCGAGCATGTCGTACAGGGCGTCGTAGAGCGGCCGCAGGTAGGGGTCGACCTTGGCCAGCACGTCACCGGGGAGGAATCCCAGGCGCTCCCCGGCCTCGACGGCGGGACGGGTGAGGATGATGCGGTTGACGGCGCGCGCGTGCAGGGCCTGCACGGCGAGGGCCACGGCCAGGTAGGACTTGCCCGTTCCGGCGGGCCCGATCCCGAACGTGACGACGTTGCCGGCGATGGCGTCGACGTAGTGGCGCTGCCCGCTCGTCTTGGGCCGCACGGTGCGGCCCCGCA